>JAFPYQ010000399.1 GCA_017394475.1 Oscillospiraceae bacterium
CGAAAATGTGCAGATGATATTTGAATGCTATGAGAAAATGCTGACGTTCTACAAGCCCGAAAACATCGTATTTCTTGGCTTTTCCTCGGGCGGTGCGCTGATACTTGACCTGATCACATACATAAATGAACTGAATGACAACGGCAGAAATATTCCTATGCCGGGAATGTTGATCCCAGTTTCACCGGGAAGCGTTCCCATTACAGAAGCCGAAAAAGCTGCAATAAAAGCACTTGACAAGAGAGACATCATGATCCCAGCGGTGTATATGTATACTGCCCGTGAGATCATGTCTCACGGCAGAGAAATACCGGAAAAATACCTTGCAACAGCGCACGGGGATTTCCGCTATGCTCCCATGACGCATTTCTATTACGGCAGCGCAGAAACGCTGTACGCCTTTGCACCGAGCTATGCAGCCGCTTACAGAAAGGCAGGGGCAGAATGTGTCTTCCATGTGGGCAAGGGGATGCATCACTGCTATACTCTGCAGTATTTCATACCGGGCTGCAGAAGTGCATTTGACGATCTGATGCATGTGATAAACGATTTCAAGAAAGGCACGGAAAAATGATAGTTACTATCCTTTGCGGGCTACTGATGATGGCGGGGCTGTTCCTTATGCTCCTTTCGGGAGTGGGCTTCATTCAGGATATAAAATTCTTCGGCTCAGCACCGAAGGAAGTGCGGGATGTTGTCCCCGTGTCGAAACCAGAACGCTTTCGCGGTCAGCACACAGTCGGCTGGGTGATGGCAGTGATATCTGTAATTATGCTCCTCGCTGCTCCTGTCATAGGCGCTGCGGACGGTATACAGGCAGGATTTGGATTCTGGCAGCATTTTATCAGGTTCAATGTGATGTGGCTCATGATGAAGGCGTTCGACATCATATTCTTTGACTGGGTGCTGCTGTGCAATGCGGGCTTCAATTTCTTTCCCGGATTCTATCCCGAGACAAAGCCTGTACTGGGACATTATCTGTTCGGCTATAATTACAAGACACATCTTGCACATATCATCGGGGGAGCGGCAGTGTGGGCAGTACTCGCATGGATATGTACACTTCTCTGATTACGATATACAGATAAACGAAAGTCGGCTTATGCCGATTTTCGTTTGTAATAAAGTTAGCATCCGCTAATTGCAAAACAAGCTATTGTGGGAGGAAAAATGAAACTTACGGAAACAAAAGCAGATATGCGGGGACAGATTCGGTCCTTAACAGGTGACGATCATTTTATGAACCGCATAACATCCATCGGGATAACAGAAGGTACAACATTTCAGACGGTGAGAAATGACAACAGGATGCCTGTTCTCATCTATCTCAGGGAGACGCTAATATCCCTTAACAGGGCTGATGCACAGAGGATCGAGGTGGAAAGGATATGACAGGCAGTATAGCACTTTTAGGACAGCCCAATTCGGGCAAGTCCACCATATACAACAACCTGACAGGCTCCCGTCAGCATGTGGGAAACTGGGCAGGCAAGACCGTTGAGAAAAATGAAGGCAGCTACACCTATAAAGGCAAGAAATACACAGTCACCGACCTGCCCGGCAGCTATGGACTTTCCGGCACTTCGGATGAGGAGGTAATCACCACCGATTTCATAAGATCGGGAGGAAGTGAGCTCACAGTAGTCCTTGTGGATGCATCACAGCTTGAAAGAAGTATGTTCATGCTTGCGGAATTTGCAAGTCTGGACAAGCCTGCCCTGTTGGTGCTCAATATGATGGATGTGGCAAAGGACATGGGCAAGGATATCGATGCCAAGGCACTTGAAAGAAAGCTTGGCATACCTGTCCTGCCCTTCAACGCCACAGATACAAAGGATTATGACAAGCTGAAAAAGCTCATTGCAGATGAGCTCGGTTCTCCTCACCGTCTCAAAGTCGCTGCTCCCGAAAAACAGTCGGATGTAGGCATGGACAGCAAGGAAAAATTTGCATGGGTAAGTGATATACTTGCCAATGTCACAGGGAAAGAGAACTCTGTCTACAAGATGTCTAAGTTTGACCGCCTCATGACAAGGCCTTCCCTTGGGAAGATCATCTGCATCGGTGTGGTACTGCTGGCATTCATAGTGGCGATGATCATTATGATCCCGTTCATGAGCATAGGAGAGATGATACCCAAACTGCTCCATGATCCTGTTGATGGTCTGCTTACCGGCTGGAACGTTCATCCTTGGCTCGTTTCCATATTCAGCACGATGATACCCAATGTGCTGTATTTCACCATATCTATGGCAAGCTTTGTGTTCGGTGTGAATATCGTATTCGGTTTCCTGGAGGAAACAGGCTTCCTTGCCCGCGCGGCATATCAGTTCGATGGGCTGCTGTCCAGGCTGGGTCTGCAGGGAAAGGCTATCTGCCCCATGCTTATGGGCTTCGGCTGTACCATAGGCGGCGCCTGCGGCACAAGAGTTATGGACAACTGGGGTC
>JAFPYQ010000400.1 GCA_017394475.1 Oscillospiraceae bacterium
AGATCCTTGAGGAAACAGAGGGCATAAAGGTAAACTACCCGGGACTGAAGTCATCGCCCTATCATGAGCTGGTGGAACGTCAGATGCAGGGCAGGGGCGGCGCAATAGTCACCATAGGAGCCGGCAGCAGGGAACGGGCATACAAGCTGATAAACAGCCTGAAATACGCATCCATCGCCACAAATATCGGCGATGTGAGAACACTTGTGATACACCCCGCAAGCACGATATACACTCACAGCACCGAAGCGCAGCGCCAAAGCGCGGGGGTATATGAGGATACTATCCGCATCAGTGTGGGGATAGAGGATATAAACGATCTGGCAGATGATTTCAGACAGGCAGTCGCTCATCTGTAAAGAATGAAAGGAAGATAGAAATGGCCGTATACGATATTACAGATACACTCGATATTACCGATGTGAACTGCCCCATAACCTTTGTTAAATCAAAAATAGCACTTGAGGAGCTTGATGACGGTGATATACTTTCCATCCGTCTCAATGACGGCGAGCCTGTCAGCAATGTTCCCCGCAGCCTTAAGGAAGAGGGACACAAGATACTGGAGCTCACCGAGAACGGCGACGGGACCTATCAGCTCATAGTACAGAAGGTCGGTGACTGAAATGCCCGCTCGTGTAGGAAAAGATGATTTTGAAAAGGAAGTGCTGGGCTCGGAGATACCCGTTCTTGCGGATTTCTATTCTGACAGCTGCATTCCCTGCAAAAGAATGTCACCGATACTCAGTCAGTTGGAGAATGAGTATGCGGGAAGGATAAAGATAGTCAAGATAAATACAAATTTTGAAAAAGAGCTTGTCGAAAAATATGAGGTAATGGCAGCCCCCACACTGGTGTTCTTCAAGAACGGCAGTGAGACCGGGCGCATAAGGGGTGCCGCAGGAAAAGACGAGATAATAAAACATATAGATGAACTGCAGTACGGAGAGCAAAATGAAGATCACGGTAGCAGGTACAAAAAAGGAAGTACACGACGGACTCACAGTGGCACAGCTGGTAGTGGATGAGAACGTGGAGATGCCTCAGTATGTGACAGTCACAGTCAATGATGATTTTGTCGAGCACGGCGATTTTGAGAGCACAGTGCTCAAAGAGGGCGACAGAGTAGAATTTCTCTACTTTATGGGAGGCGGACAGTAATGGCATTTACCAATGAACAGATAGAGCGCTATTCCCGCCACATCATCCTCAAAGAGGTGGGTGCCAAGGGTCAGAAAAAGCTGATGACTGCAAAGGTGCTCATCATCGGTGCAGGCGGTCTGGGTGCGCCCTGTGCCATGTATCTTGCGGCTGCGGGCATAGGCACCATCGGCATAGCAGATGCGGATGAGGTGGATCTTTCCAATCTCCAGAGGCAGATAATCCATCAGACCGCGGATGTGGGAAAGCCCAAGGTGCAGTCTGCCAAGGAGACCATGGAGGCTATGAACCCTGATGTAAAGGTCATCACCTATCATGAGTTCATCACCAGCGAGAATATACTCGACATTATAAAGGACTATGATTTCATCATCGACGGCACCGACAATTTCCCTGCGAAATTTCTTATAAACGATGCCTGTGTCATGGCGAAGAAGCCCTTCTCCCATGCGGGTATAATCCGTTTCCGCGGTCAGCTCATGACATACGTTCCCGGTCAGGGTCCCTGCTATCGCTGCGTATTCAAGGAACCCCCTCCGAAGGATGCAGTCCCCACCTGCAAGCAGGCAGGTGTTATAGGCGCTATGGGCGGTGTTATAGGCAGTCTTCAGGCAATGGAAGCTGTAAAGTACATCTTAGGCGTGGGTGATCTCCTCACGGGATATCTGCTGACCTATGATGCGATAAAGATGGAGTTCAGGAAGGTAAAGCTCCCGACGGATACTCACAACTGTGCTGTCTGCGGAGATCATCCCAC
>JAFPYQ010000401.1 GCA_017394475.1 Oscillospiraceae bacterium
AAAGAGCTCATCGGCCAGCGGTATGGACGGACTTGATACATCCTACTTTAATAACAGCGGGGATGTTTCGAGCATAGGCAATTATCTTGATGATAACAAGTAAGCATCGATAAAAGAAAAGCCATAATTCATCGCGTAAAAGGTGAATTATGGCTTATTTTTTATCAGAACCTGTAGTACAGGAATGGATTATATGTATCTCCCACGAGCATTACCGAGGAAAGGGCAAAGACTGCCAGAAGTGCGATGATGCGCACGGCTCCGGATAATACAAAGCAGGCTCCGTTCTTCTTTTCAAGTTCCGTCAGCTTGTTTGTGACGAGTTTGTGCAGCGGAGTGCACAGAAGGACAGCTGCCGCTAAGATGAACATATTGCCCTTCAGGGTGGATATGGTGTAGATATCCGTGGCGGGAAGATCGGTGTTCCCGACCATAACGGAAAGGCAGTTCAGCAGTGATGAAAGATCGGTGAAGTAGAACAGCGCCCACCCGATCACCACGATCAGCAGAAGATATATATGAGAGAAGAATTTCGGGATCCTTTCAAAGAATCCGAGAAGGTATTTCTTTTCCAGTATCAGGAATACCGCAAAGTACAGTCCCCAGAGGATGAAATTCGTGCTTGCACCGTGCCAGAGGCCTGTGCAGAACCATACCACAAGAATGTTCATCAGCTGATGCTTTCTGTTGCCTCCCAGCGGTATGTATACATAATCGCGGAAGAAGGTACCCAGTGAGATATGCCATCTTCTCCAGAACTCTGTCACACTGCGGGATACATAAGGATGGTCGAAGTTTTCGGGAAAGTGGAAGCCGCACATGGAGCCCAGACCTATGGCCATATCGGAATAACCCGAAAAGTCGTAGTATATCTGGAGGGAGTAGGCGATGACGCCGCACCATGCCGCAAGCACGGAGTTCATCTGCGACCCCAGCATGGAATCCGCCAGAGCGCCGCAGGTATTGGCAAGCAGGACCTTTTTGCCCAGTCCCATGACAAAGCGGGATATGCCCCGCGAAAAATCGTCTGTAGTGCTGTCGCGGTGGTTTATCTCCCGTGCCACATCGCTGTATCGGACGATAGGACCTGCTACCAGCTGGAAAAACATGGAAAGGTAAAGAAGATAGCTGAAATAGTTCTTCTGTGCCTGTTTCCCCCTGTACACATCCACAACATAGGTGATGGACTGGAAGGTATAGAAGGATATGCCTATGGGAAGATGGAACTCATGGAAGGGGATGTTCGTCCCAAGAAGTGAGTTCAGGGAGCCTATGGCAAAGGCTGAATATTTGAACACCGCAAGTATGCCCAGATCCACCACACAGGAGGCTATGACGCCGTTTATCGCCTTTTTCTCCTCACGATGGGCGGCGATGTATCTGCCGTTCAGGAAATCCAGAAGGCTGCTTATCAACAGCAGCACGACCCATACCGGCTCGCCCCAGGAGTAGAAGATGAGGGAAAAGACTATCAACGCGGCATTCTTGACCTTGATGTTGTCTGTAAAGAAATAGCAGACAAGGAACAGGGGCAGAAAGCGGAAGATAAAGAAAAGATCGGAAAAAACCATATTGACTGCTTTCGGAAGTAAAAAAGGGACAATAAGAGGCAAGAGACAGATTCTCCATCAGACGGGAGAACACTTATCTCTTACCTCTTTATCTGTCTGACCGCGGACTGTTATCAGAAAAGACCGGGGAAGCTTACGCCGTTGGTGATAGCGCCCATTCTTTCCTCTGTGAGGTCATTGATGGTCTTTATGCACTCATTAACGGCACTGATAACGAGATCTTCAAGTACAGCAGGATCCTCTGCGGCATCCTTGATAACTTCCTTGTCGATCTTAAGGGCAGTGACTTCTTTTCTGCCTGTCATGGTGATCTCAACGGCTCCGCCGCCTGCAGTGGTGGTGAAGGTCTCCTGTTCGAGCTTCTCCTGTGCCTCTGTGATCTCACCCTGCATTCTCTGAGCTTGCTTGATCATGCTCTGCATGCTCTGCTGTCCGCCCATGCCCTGTGGTAATCTTGCTTTCATAAATTTTTACTCCTTTGCAGCTGCCGCTATAACGGCAAATTTTCTATCTGATGTTTAAGAAACTTTCAGGTATTGATGATGTGTTTCAGATATCCTCAACGGGGATGCCGTTTTCTTCGGCTCTTTTCAGGATATCGCTGACAGATGCCTTCTTTACTGTATCTGCCTGTACCTGTGGGATATCAGCAGTTCCGGACCTGTCAAGCTCCGCTCTGTAGCCTACAAGTATCTTGTTGAGATCGAGCTTTGTGAGAGCTATGACCGTATCAAGCACGAACTGCTTGTGCTCATTCTTTCCGAGAAGGCCTTTCAACAGGGGATTCTTGGAATTGATAAGTATCTGCTGGCCGTTGGTATAGCCTGTGGAGCCTACGAACAGCGGAGAAAGATCGGGCTTTTGCCGGGCGATCTCTCCTGTGACCTCACCCCAGCAGGAGATGAGATTTATCCCGTTCACAGGCTGAGACAGCTGCATCTCGCGCCTTGCGGGTGACATCTGCGGCGGCGCTGACGGCAGACCGTTCCTTATACGGTCTTCGATCTCATCTATGCGCCTGTCGAGCTCTGTTATGGCACCGCTGTCAGCTGTATCGGTAACACCGCCCGAACACAGCTTTATTATGCATATCTCAAGGTCTATGCGTTTTGAGACAGACTGCCTCATCCTCTCGATGCATCTGCCCAGGGCATCTATTATCGAAAGTATGCGCTGTGCGGTCAGCTTTTTTGCAAGCTCCTCTATTATGGTGAGCTCAGAGGGAAGGCAGATTATTATCTTTTTGTTTTCGGGAGCGGATACAGCTATCAGGATATTCCTGAACTGCAGTATCAGTTCTTCGCAGAGCCGCTGCATATCCTTGGATCGGTCATACAGCGTGCTTATCACATCAAGGCAGGATGCAGGGGAGTTGTCGGCTATCCCTCCGATGATATCGAAAAGGTAGCTCCTGCCTGCGATGCCCGTTGCCTCGGATACTACATCCAGTGTGATCCTCTCACCGTAGGAGATACATCTGTCAAGGATGGAAAGTGCATCTCTCATGCCGCCGTCGGCTGTCTTGGCGATGAGCTCTGCTGAATCCGCATCTATGGTGATATTCTCAAGAGCTGCTATATGAGTGACTCTCGAAGCGATATCCTCGGTGCGGATGCGCATGAAATCAAAGCGCTGGCACCTTGAAAGTATCGTCGGGAGCACCTTGTGCAGCTCGGTGGTCGCCATTATGAATTTGACGTGGGGAGGTGGTTCCTCGATGATCTTCAGCAGTGCGTTGAACGCATCCTTGGAGAGCATGTGGACCTCATCTATTATATATACCTTATATCTGCACCTTTCGGGCGTATATAAAGCAGCTTCGCGCAGTTCCCTCGCGTCATCGACGCTGCCGTTGGATGCAGCATCTATCTCAACTATATCTGTAAGGGCAAATTCATCTGCCGCCTTGCATATCTCACATTCATTGCAGGGATCGCCGTTTACGGGGGAAAGACAGTTGAGTGCCTTTGCGAATATCCTGGCACACGTGGTCTTGCCCGTTCCTCTCGAACCCGTAAAAAGATATGCATGAGCAGTTTTCCCGCTTATTATCTGATTTTTGAGAGTGGTGGTTATGTGATCCTGTGAAATAACATCCGTGAAGGTCACAGGACGGTATTTGCGGTATAATGCCTGATACATTGTTTTAAGCCTTATTAAATGAATTGTGCATTTATCAGAATATCCTTATCCCGACCGTAGAGCTTGCACATATTCTCACAGCGCAGGGTGAAACCGTCGGGATCGGGGACATTGTTTATAAGTGCAGTACGGTACCATGCCGCAGCATCTTCCGCATTCTTCTTCATTATGGAACATATCGCCATCCCGCCCTGTGCCTCATTGACACACAGTCCGTGGTCAAGAGAGATGTGATACATCCTTTCTGCGTCTTCCGGTTTGTTATCTTTAATGTAGATATCGGCTGCCTCATTGAAAACAAACGGCAGCATATAGCCATCAAGTGCGATCTTTACAAGCTGTTCATAGCAGTTTTCGGCATCTTCAAAGTTCGTCATCTTCGCGTATGCCCGCGCTGCCATGAGAAGGGAGTCAGACCGTGCCTTTCCGCATTCTGCGGCTTTGACCGCATATTCGGCGGCATTTACGGAATAATCCATCCGTGAATAGCAAAGTGCATAATAAAAGTATAATATGCCTTTTTCATCCTGTGTCAGCTTGTCGATATCCTCGGAAAGCTCGTGGAAGCCGTTCAGTGCTGTGCTGTAGTCATGCTTGCTCAGAGCTTCTGCAGCGTTATAGAACACCTTTCTTCTGGTGCCGCTTTTAAACGCATCGCCTATCAGCTTGTTTTCTGCATCCGTCAGGAAGGGGTAGCGTTCTTCCTTTTTCGACAGGATCTCTGCCGCCAGGCACACATGAAGAAATGCCATAAAGAAAAGCATGATCCCTATCGTCATCGCTGTTTCCGTTCTGCCGGTGACCAGCATGATGAAAAGTGCGATGACCGCAACGATATAGAACACTGCAAGAACAGCAGCTGCGCCGTGCTTGAATCCCCTTATGAATATGTTCCTGGCAGGGGATGCAGGCTTATTAGAGCGAAATTCCGACATAGTCTTTTACAGGCGGTAAAAAATCCGGTACATAGGTGTGCAGGCTTGCTGCGGCACACGAAACGTACCGCTTAATGCTGCTCGGTTCCCCGCCTGACATGGTTCACGGTGTTTTGTTGCACAGGGCCCACACACCTATATATCGGATATTATACGATATTGGTAAATAACATATTGATTATATCACATCGGCGAAAAAAAATCAAGGGGTTTAAAAAAAAATCTTGATATTGTGCAAAACTTTTAAAATTTTATTGACAAGTGCACGGAAATATGTTAAAATTATATGTATGTAGATCGTATCGAGGTCAGGCTTATGCGTCATTATATCAATACTTATATAAATAATGTGGAAAGGCTCATGAAAGAGCCTGATACGGACTTTGCAAGACTGCGCGAGGAACAGCTTAGACAGATAGCCTTCATTTCCCATGAGAGGATAGTCCACCTGCAGGTGACTATAATGTGCTGCCTTATCCTTTTTATCGGGCTGATACTTTATTTTGTCACTTTGATAACGGCATTTCTCGTTGTGGATGGCCTTATGCTGATAATGTCACTGGCATATCTGACATATTATTTCTTTATCGAAAACTCCACACAAGCACTATACTGCCAGTACAACAGGATATGTCTGAAACTTGACGACAGTCCCACCATACAGGGACTCTACAGTGATCTGAAAGAAAAGCCCCCCACATCTAAAAAGCCTGATATAAAAATCAACTGAAAAGGTCTTTAAAATGGAATATTCTTCGGAGATAATCAGAGATATAATAGATAATGAACGTATAATAACCGAATTTCAGCCGATATATTCTCTCAATACGAGGAAATTTATCGGCCTTGAGGCGTTGTCAAGGGGAATATACGGCGAGCAGCTGGTGCCTCCTATCCCCATGTTTGAATATGCCAAGGAAAACGATCTTTCCCTGCGGCTCGACAGGATATGCCGCGAAAAGGCCATGCAGGCATTCTCCCGTCAGGGCAATGCACCTACACTGTTCATAAATTTTGAAACGAGGGTGCTCAATACCCTTACATCCGGCACCGGGGAGATACAGCGCGCGGCATCCGAAAACGGCATATCGCCTCAGAATATCGTCATAGAGATGAATGAATCCAGGGTGCGTGATTCCTACAATCTGATGATGTTTGCGGATTTCTACCGCTCAAAGGGTTTTTTGATAGCTCTTGACAATGTGGCGGACGGTCTTGACACCCAGAACAGGATAATGCTCATAAATCCCGATATCATCAAGATAGACAAGGAGATAGTCTCGGGGATAGATAAGGACAAATATAAAAGAGAGGTATTCCGTTCCATCATCAATACCGCTAAGCAGATAGGCGCTATGACCGTTGCGGAGGGTGTTGAGCAGGTAGATGAGGTCATAACCTGCATGATAATGGAAGTGGACTACTTCCAGGGCTTCTATTTCCAGAAGCCGGGCTCCTTCAATTATCTCTTTACCAACGAGGTGCGCCTTAAAGTGGAGGAGGCAGCCCAGAGGCTCAATATCTCCACCAAAAAGAATGAGACCGTTGCGAATATGCGCATAGAGAGCTACAAGCGCATAATATATGATCTTGTGAACAGGCTCGCCTGCATGCAGGGCAATGACTACGAATCAGAGCTTGTGGACTATATCAACGAGCACAACGAGATAGAATGTGCATTCCTGATAGATAAGAAGGGCTTCCAGATCACAAGCACGGTCATGTCTGCGGATACGAAGATAGCAGAGGGCTATTCTCCCGCTATCAAGGGCGTAAATCACGATATAAAGAACTATTTCTATGCAATCAAGGAGCAGATAGAGGATCCGTTCATCTCCGGATGGTACACATCCAATGCCACGGGCAACACCTGCAAGACCATCTCATCGAAGTTTTACAGCAAGACAGGGGAGCCCATAGTGGTCTGTGTTGACCTGAAAAGCAAGCAGTAAAGGGAACGCTTTCCGGAAATAATTATCTGTGATCTAAAAGCCATGGTATTTCGGATGTATGGTCTGATGTACTGTGGCTTTGAGTATCATCAGGCGGCGGCTGTCGGAGGACAGCCGCATATTGCGTGCCAAATTTTGTAAAGCTGTTGACAAATCCGCTCTAAAGTGCTAAAATATTATATGATGATATCCCTATCCGGGAATACTGTTACGAAAAGAGGTTTATATAATGGATATCAGGATCACCAAGACTACTGCTCCAAAGGCAAAGCCGGCTGATGAAAGCAAGCTGGGCTTCGGTAAAATAACCACCGACCATATGTTCCTCATGAACTATGATGAGGGTCAGGGATGGCATGACGCAAGGATCGTGCCCTATGGTCCTATAGAGCTTGATCCTACTGCTATGTGCCTTCATTACGGCCAGGCAGACTTTGAGGGTATGAAGGCTTACCGCACCGCAGAGGGAAAGATCCAACTTTTCAGACCTATGGAGAACATGAAGAGACTCAATCTCTCCAACGACAGGCTCTGCATTCCTGCTATTGATGAGGAATTCGGAGTTAAGGCCGTAAAGACCCTTGTTGAAGTGGATGCTGACTGGGTACCTCACAATGTGGGCACATCCCTTTATATCCGTCCCTTTATTTTTGCTGTAGATCCGCTGCTGGGCGTTCATCCTGCAAAGCACCTCATCTTCTGCATCGTTTGCTCTCCTGTTGGTGCTTATTATGCATCGGGTCTGGCTCCCGTAAAGATCTATGTTGAGCCCAAGTATGTAAGGGCAGTAACAGGCGGCACAGGCTTCACAAAGGCAGCTGCCAACTATGCTATCTCCCTTAAGGCTCAGGAAGTTGCGAGCAAACAGGGCTATGAGCAGGTCCTCTGGCTTGACGGCGTTCACCGTAAGTACATCGACGAGGTAGGCGCTATGAACGTATTCTTCGTTGTTGACGGCGAGGTCATCACTCCTTCTCTGGACAGAGGTTCCATTCTGGGCGGCATCACAAGAAAGTCCTGCATCGAGGTCCTCAGGGACAAGGGCTATAAGGTAACAGAGCGTGATATCTCCATTGATGAGCTGGAAGAGGCATTTGACGAGGGCAAGTTTGACGAGGCTTTCGGCACAGGTACTGCAGCAGTTATCTCGCCTATCGGAGAACTGAAGTATGGTGACAAGGTAATGCCCCTTACAGGCGGCAAGATAGGCCCTGTTTCCCAGATGCTCTATGATACTCTCACCGGTATCCAGTGGGGCAAGCTCGAAGACAAGTTCAACTGGATAGAACCTGTGTCTGATCAATATAGAATATAGGTTGTAAAGTGATACAACTTTACATATTACCGCTGCCGGCATTTGCTCCGGCGGCGTTTTTTGCTTTGGATATGGAGAATGAGAAAACTGTATCTTTATTTACCAATTCATGAGCGCGGCAAGAAAACGATTTGTGCAGAATATATAAAAATTAGTGAAAATATTAAAAATATGAAATATATTCGTTATAAGTGACAAAGTAATAACAAAAGGCTTGTACAAAATGTAAATTTTGTAGGAAAAAATGTGAAATTTTCAAAATCGCTTGCAATTGAATACTAAATGTGTTAAAATAGTATAAATTGTTGGGTTTGGGTGAAGTGTACCCTTTTGCAGGTCATTTTTGCTGAAAACCCGATATTCCGTAGCACCTGTGAGATGGATATCCGCAAGGAACGGTTCGGAAAATGGGCGAAGATGCCCGTAGGATCAACGTTTTGAGATGTTTTGTAAGGAAGCAGGGATAAACATAGCGATGCTTGGACGCAACTGCACGGGAAAAGATACGATGCGACTGTATCTTTATTTGTGTAATCACTTACAATCTGTTTTGTGCAGTTTGTATAAATCAACCTATGTATTCGTGCTCTCCATTGGTATACTTAATATCGTGAAAACGAAAGAAAGGCGGTATGTTTAGATGATGGAAGTTAAGAGCAGATCGCTGTCACGGATAGTGAGATTGTTCTTAGAAAATGTCTTTTAAGTATAGCATTCTTTTTTCGACACACCATACCCGGGCGGGTCTGTATGTCCCAACGGGTTTACATTAATCAAATAGAAAGGAGAACGCTATGTCGAAGACATATGTAGAAAAAGTGCCGATATCTCGGCGAATTTGGTCGTTCATTACGGCTGTGGCTACGTCTTTGTCGTTTATGACAGCGGGATTTGCAGGTGTACCGACGGTTATTGCTGAACCGATTGGATATACTGTGAATTTTGAATATTTGGATCACGACAAAACTTCACCACTAAGTACTGAAGATGATGCCTATCAGGTAGCTACAGGTTATGATGAAGGCTCTCTTCTTGATGGTAACCACTACGTACTTGCTGTAGCAAAGGGTCACAATGAAGATTGGACGACATATGCCCTGAAACCTATCAATAATGCTACGTCCTTAACTTTTGATAGAAGCGAGTTCAGAATTGATAATGATGATGGCACAAATGGCTATAACTGGGGGGGGCATTATGATCCTCAAAACAGTTATAATATGTCAAGTGTAAGAATTTTAAGAGTAAAGGAAGGCAAAACATTTAATTATGGCTGGGGCGGATATGATCCTAATAGTACATATCATAATATCAGCCTTAAAGATTTGATAGAATATTTTGATGATTCACAATCATTTGCCCCACCAACTGGTTTTCAGTTTACTAATGGTACCATAAACAACCAAAATGCAACTTTGAGAATGTATAAGTCGGTTTATGATACCATCTTTAAAGCTCAGATTACTTTTGATTCTGAAGGTAAGGCGATTACTGAAAGTGACAGGATATATCTCTTAGTTCACATAGAACATCAGACTACGGGTCATAGCTATTACCTTGAA
>JAFPYQ010000402.1 GCA_017394475.1 Oscillospiraceae bacterium
AGGCAGAGGTTGAGGTTGAGGAAGTAGAAGAGGTTGAGGTTGACGAGACCGAGGCAGAGGTAGTAGAGGTCGCTCCCGTTGCTTCTCCTAAGACCGGTAACTCTCCTATAGCTCTTGCTGTTATCCCTGTAGCACTCGCTGCTGCTGCAGTTGTAGCTAAGAAGAGAGGCTAATCTGATATTCAGATATTCAGACCGATATGCTCACAGCATATCGGCCTTTTATTTTTTTACCGAATGTACCGTTTTCCTTTTGTGCGTTTATACAGTTATTTGGTAAAAAAATTGTTAATAAATCTATTGACTTTTTCGTCAGTATGTAGTAAAATATTAAAGTGTATTGATATGATGAAATATCATCACCTTATTACATGATCTATGACCCCATGATCAAGTTAAAGTTACCGAAAGGGTGTTCACATGGCACGTATCGTTGATGAAAACGCCATAAGAGAAAAGAATATCGCAAGGGCGAACAAACAGAGCCCGCTGATGAAAAGTGCATCAATGTGGATTTATATACTGACCATATTGCTTGCGGTGGCAGCAAGAACTTTTCAGTTGCTCACAAACTTCAATTTTGAAACGGGCAAATATATCAACAAAAGCATATTCCTCAATTACCCCATTTTTATAATAGCCATCGGTATGGGCATCATCTATTTCATACTCCAGACCGGTAATGCAAGGGATAAGGTCATAGAATCTGTCGTTCTTGTAAACCCCTGGAGACTGAGATATGACCGCCTTGCAAAGAAGCTGCCCGATGCTGCAGGTTATGCATCCGTTCTCATGGGTGTCATCATGTTCGCAGCTATACCGTGGGATCTTTTCAGGATAATCCACAAGAACAAGAAATATGTGGATGAAATGGTGGCAACAGGCGTTTTCAGAAGGAATATCGAGGCAAAGGACTATAACTACCTTGACGGATACAGCGCGGGTATGTTCTTCTCACACTTCCTTGTTATCCTTGTAACACTCACATTTATCTCCATCGCATCCAATATCTTCAAGGAGATCGGCATAACACACGCAAACTGCGCAGCACTCTATACATACGCTCTCTGGCAGGTAGTGCACCTTCTCCTGATGCTTGCCAACAACAGCATGGTGGCTCTTTCCACCAACAGGCTGTATGAAATGGCATCAAGAATGGTGGCTGTGCTGTTCTTCATGCAGGTGGCGCGAGTCTTCAACGGCATGGAAAAACGAAACTCCCGATTCTGGATGTGCTTCTTCGGTTATCTGGCATCTATCCTTGCTGCAGTGAGCATAATCCCCAGATATCTCATGTACATCATCCCCACTGCAACAGGTGAGATGAGAGCTAACCTTGAGCTCCCCGATATAACGGATGTAGGCATCGTGTTCATGTGCATCACTATGGTGGCTGTTTTCTGGACAACTTATGTATATAAGGAGATGGAAGCAAGCACCGCAGGCAACCGCCGCTGGACAAGAGGTCACATCGATCCTACCAAGTACAGCGATATGGCTGATATCGAGACTGAGATGGACTTCATCGACAAGCAGGAACTCAATGATGAGCAGTGATCTTCGGTAATAAGCAACTTAAAATGGATGGCGGTGCTTGCCGCTGTCCATTTTTTTAAAACAGGACTACATCCCTTTAGAGAGGTCAAAGCTATGAAAATTGATTATGATTACATCTGGACAGATAAGAAACGCACCCTTTTCGGCCTTCCGCTTTCATTTACAAGATATATCCTCACGGAAAAGAAATTCATAACCAGGACAGGCTTTTTCACTGTGCAGGAGGAGGAGTTCGACCTGTATAAGGTGTATGACAAAAAGCTCGTACTCACTATGGGTCAGAGGATGTTCGGCTGCGGAACGGTCATCATCTATGTAAGGAACAATGACATACCCGTTACCGAAGTGAAGTCCATAACAGCTCCCCGCGAATTCATGAAGCTGCTGGATGAATACATCGAAAAGGCAAGGGATCAGTATAATATAAGGGGACGTGACCTCTACGGCACCCCGATGCCTCACGATCATCACGACGGCGACTTCTTCATGGATAACAATGAATGAGAAAGTACCGATACAACTGTAAAGGAGGGATATCATGCTCGATTTCCTAAAGGAAAAAACTGATTGCTGGGATGTCCTCAGACGCGCGGAGGAACCCATCTTCATCTACGGCATGGGTGACGGTGCGGAAAAGATACTTAAAGTTTTCGATATGTACCGCATCCCCACTGCAGGATTTTTCGCCAGCGATGAATTTGTGCGCGGCCACAGCTTCAAGGGTCATCTTGTCCATTCTCTTTCCCAGATCGAAAAGCTGGTACCCGATTTTATCGTCGTGCTGGCATTCGGTGCAGGCTATGAGAGTTTGTACAGAAGGATAGAGGATATTGCAGCAAGGCACACTCTGTATGCTCCGGATGTGCCTGTTGTGGGGGATGGACTGTTTACCTACGCCTATGCTGTGGAGAACGCTGCGAAGATCCGGAAAGTATATGACCTTCTGGCAGATGATCTTTCCCGCAGGACCTTTGCGGATGTGCTGAATTTCAGGATAAGCGGGAAGATAGAGTATCTCACCGACTGCAAATGTGACGAACAGGAGCTGTATTCCCTCCTGTCTTTGGGAGATAATGAGATATATGCCGATCTGGGCGCATATAACGGTGATACCGTCTTGAGCTTCATTGACACCGTAGGCGGCAGATATGAGCATATCTATGCAGTGGAGCCCGACAGAGTGAGTTTCAGAAAGCTGTGCAGAACGGCCGAGAAGAACATACCGGCGGATAAGATCACCTGCATAAATGCTTGTGCATGGGATACGGAAGGAGAGGTGGAGTTTTCACAGGCTCACGGCCGCAATTCCTCCGCCCAGACCACTAATGCCCGCCTGATGCAGAAAAATAACACCGTACAGACTATATCCGTGGATTCTCTCCCGCAGATACCCACCTATATCAAGGCAGATGTGGAGGGAGCGGAGATGAAGGTCACCGGTGGCATGAAAAAGGCAGTGGAAAACGGCTGCAAGCTGAATATCGCCCTTTATCACCGCACAGAGGATATCTTTGAGATACCCCTTGCCATCCACCGCATGGACCCGTCCTACAAGCTGTATATAAGGCACAAGATGTACATCCCCGCCTGGGAGACACAGCTCATTGCAGTGAAATAATACAAGCTATGAACGAAAAGCCCGCACGTCAAGGTGCGGGCTTTGTGCTGTCAGTCCATCTTCTTTCTTGCAAAGGAGCCTTTTATCCATTCATAGATGCTGTTGAGATCATCACCGGTCATATTTATATCTGTTAAGCATTGTTCCGAATGAAGTATCTGTTTGTGCAGGATGCCGTCTTCATCGTAATACAGTCCATACCATTCCTTTCGCTTTGCCTGAACGGCGGGAAGCTGTTCGGGGCAGTCAAGCTCTGCATTTTTTAGCTTGCCTTCACGATACAGCCGTGCTAATGCAAGTGCCTGCTCCGTGATCTCATCCTTGCCTATTGTGCCGTAGGGCTTTAGCTTATCTTTGAGCTCACCGCTTTCATACGCCTTTACCAGTGCATCAGCGGACATTGTGATCACGTCTGTATCATCACAGGTGAAGTAATTGCCTTCGCTGTCATAGAAGGTGAGCATATACATGGGATGACTGCCTTTTTCATCCGTATCCGAGACCTCATCTGTATAGTCGGTCTTTGAGAAGAAGACTATGGAAGGTATATGGTCTTCATCCAAAGCGGCAGATGTGACACCGTCTGTGGCTGCATCTGCTTTCGCACAGCCTGTGATGAGTAATATCAGTATACCGAAAATAGCCGTGAAGGTCTTCATAGCCTCTGCTCCCTTCAATCGGCGATGTATTCGTCGATAACATTTACCATGAGATCGTTGAGCTTTCTCACTTCAAGGCTGTCGGTATGTGGTTTTTCATGGGAAAGTCCCACTCCGCTGTCATCGGTGAGATAGATGTAGGTGCCGCCTGTGATGGTGGCTGCACTGCGCAGGATATACTCGGAACCTGTGTCTATGCCGCTCGATGCCACAGGTATGATGCGGATGCCCTTTCTGGCAGCGTCCAGTATAGC
>JAFPYQ010000403.1 GCA_017394475.1 Oscillospiraceae bacterium
CTGCGCTCATCATCGGTATCCGCGGGAAGGAAGCTGCGGTCTACCTTGAGCACATCCCAGGGTATCTGCCTGATGAGATTGAGTGAGGAATAGCCCATTCCGAAATCATCCACGGAGGTGGATATTTTTTCCTTGCGAAGCAGCTCCACCACGCGTTTGAGGTTATCGAACTCCACGTCTGTGGTGGTCTCGGTGAGCTCCATCTCGATATATTCATGGGGCACGCCGTATTTGTCGATTATCCCCAGTATGGAACTCAGAAGGTCTATATTCATCAGGTGTTTTCTTGAAAGATTGACCGATATCTTGACGATGCTGCGTTTTTCCTCCATCCAGCGGCGGATGTCGCGGCATACGGAATCCAGCATATAGAAGTCAAGGAGGCAGATATCCGAATTCTGCTCGAGAACGGGGATGAACTGAGCGGGCATGATCATCTCACCATCGCGGAACCAGCGGCACAGCGCCTCTGCACCCACGATCTCGCCAGTCTGCACATCCACTTTGGGCTGGTAGTAGGCGCGGAACTCCCTGTTTTTCAGAGCACCCGGGAAAAGGCTCTGTATGCGCTTTGTTTTTTCCGTTTCCTGTTCTACGTTGTCGTCATAGAACAATATCCCGTCGCGGCTGCCTATCTTGGCGGATATGGAGGTGACAGCCAGCTTATCCATGATATCATCGGGATTTGTAAGGAAAAAACCTTCGTGCATCACGAAGACCCCCGCAGTGGCAGAGATCATCGTTCTCCTTGCTTCCTCACCGTTCTCACCGTTTACGGTGTAATTGACGGGAACGCCCTTAAATGCTTCTATGACCTTGTCAAGGACGGCAGTGTTCCCCAGGCCTAAGAAATTATCTCCTCCTATACGGCATACAACACCGTCGCTGCCGACGATCTCCTCCAAAACGGAGACATAGTTCCGCATTATCCTGTCGCCTGCGGCGCGGCCGATATCCTTGTTCACCAGTGAGAAGTGCCTGAGGTTGAGGCGGAAAGCGAATTTACCGCCAAGTTCTTTTGTGGCATTCTTCTTGGTGATATAACGGATGAAGTAGCGTATGTTCTTGTAATGATACTCATCGTAGAACCCCAGATCCTCAACGGCTCTCTGCAGTCTGTTCCTGCTCACGAAGCTGAGAACGGTCCTCAGGATGAGATCCATGTTTTTCATGTCTTCATCCGAAAATTCACCTGTATTTTCATCGCCGTAAATGGTACCGATAACGACTGCGGTGGTCTTTGTAACTATCCTGCGGGATAATACAACGCCGGTGGCTTTGCCGTTGTCATAGCCTATGAGCGACTCACCATCATCGGCAGCTTCGTGTGAAGCCGATTTGTAGAATGTGGATGATGCCTTGGCGATACCGTAGTATTCAGCGAATTGTCTGAGGAGCATAAGATACTCACGCCTGTTGAATTCATCAGGGTTCGTAGTTATGTCCACCATTTTCAGAAATAGTTCGGAGAACTGTTCTTTATTTCTTTCCGCCATAATTAACTCCTCTTGAATGAGGTGACTGTCATATACCCGTTATGCTGTAATGGGCAATGTTGGACACGGATGAAGATCACATTATTGTCGGACGGGTCAAAAGATGAGATAACTCCACAGCATAATACTATTATATATTAAAAAAACTTTATTGTCAATAGAATCAGGGGCATAATTTTGCTATATGGTGCTTAAAAATCGAAAAACAGCCATATCTTCATAGATATGGCTGTGAGCATTACTGAGAATTCTCCTCATAGGGGATATCGGGCGGGAAGTCCTGTGGGAAATCCTGCGGGAACTCGGGGAATGGGAAGGTGTCCTCAAAGGTCATCTCGGTCTCAAAGGGAGTGGTGACCTCTGTGATCACGACGGGCTCCTCGAAGGGCGCAGGCTCGGTGGCAAGCTCCTCCTCGGGTATGGTCACCACCGTGGTCACGATCTCCTCGGTAGTGGTCTCGGGCACACTGTTCTTGGCGATGTATACTTCAAGCACCTCACCGTGTTCAAGGTCTATCTGACTGCCGGGATCGATGCTGACCTTTGCCACATAGCCGCTCAGCACATAGTCGGTATAGTAGATGTATTCCTCGTACTTGATGCCGCTGGAATTGAGTATATCGAAGTAATCCCGCTTGGAAAGCCCTGTGAATTCTGGCACTATGGCAGTTGAGGGGCCGCAGCTTATGGAAACTATGCAGTCATCGCCCTTGACATAGTTCTCGCCCTTGGCTATGGACTGGGCAAATATGGTACCCTTCTCATACTCCGAGGTGTACACATAATCGGGGATGAGGTTCAGGTTTTCCGTCAGGGATGTATTGCGGATGAGCTCGTAGTTCTTGCCCACAAGGTCATTCATGATGTACAGCGTGGAGCTGTTGCCGAAGGTCGCGGAAACGGAATGGGTGACCCCGTCCTCCTCGTTCATCACCGCAAGAGTGGGTATAGTGGTAACACCTGTGGTGGTGGGCTCGGTGAGTTCGGAAGGGATGGTCTGGGACTCGGTGTCCGCAGCGGA
>JAFPYQ010000404.1 GCA_017394475.1 Oscillospiraceae bacterium
ATGGTCTTGTATTCGGTCTTTTCGTCAAGGGTGATTATGCCCTTTGATGAATCCTCAACTATGCTGAAAGTGCTCCCGAGGCGGATATCGACGCTTGCAGGCTGTATCTGCTCAGGCTCTACGGGAGTTATTTCAAGAGTGCCCTGTGCGAGCATCTCCTTTATGGTATGGTCGGAAAGTATCATGGGATCACTCCGTTCATATTATCTCTGCGCGGCTGAACAGGTCGGCGAGCACCTCTCTGTCATTGACAGCCGCTATAAATCCGCTCACAAATTCCCTGAACGGTTCTTCTTCCTCAAAATAGACACAGAACATCCCCGCTTCGGAATCAAATTCCGCAAAGGGTATCAGAGCAGGAGCCTTCTCATTGAGATATACAGTAGCTATGCTCTCCCAGTCATATCCGTTGCCTTCAAAGCCTTCATCCTCGCGCTGTGTAAAGATATCCGCACAGAATTCCCCGTCTGCATCAAGGGTAAGGGAGTAAACACCGTCAAAGCAGTTTGCAATGAAAGGAGCTATATCACCGAATTTCATTCTGTCAATATCGCTCATAATATCACCTGCTTTTTTTCAGCCTTTTTTCCACATCAGCAAGTATCTGCGGAGGGATGAAGGGACTAATGTCGCCGCCGTAATGAGCCACCTGCTTTACAGCGGAGGAACTGAGATACATATATTCCTCGGATGTGGTAAGGAACACTGTTTCCACACTATTGTTGAGCTTGCGGTTGATAAGCGCCATCTGGAACTCATATTCAAAGTCGGTGATAGCCCGCAGACCTTTTACTATGGCAGTGGCATCATGCTTGCGGGCATAATCTACGATAAGATCACGGCACTGATCGACTTCCACATTATCAAATGAGCTGGTGACGCGTTTTATCAGCTCCACTCTTTCATCTGGGGAGAATACGGGCTTTTTTTCTTCATTGACTGCCACAAGGACTATCACCTTGTCAAACAGTCCCGATGCACGTTGTATAATATCCAGATGACCCATTGTAACAGGGTCAAAACTGCCGGGACAAAGTGCTGTACGCATAGCGACCTCCCTATTCTTCATCTGCAGGTATGCGGTAGACTGTGACCTCTATTTTGCCGTATCTGTATGTCTTATGTTTTCTGAGTCGTCCCACCTCATCGGGGAGAACGAGCCCTCTTTCGTGCTCACAAAGCACTATGCCCGTATCCGACATTTTCGGTTCAAGAACAGGCAGCGCCTTTTCGATGAGCCCCTTGTTGTATGGCGGATCTAAAAGTGCGATATCAAAGGTCATTCTCGCCATGCGCAGAAAATCCACGCTGTCGGACTGGGTAAATGAGCACTGATTGTTCATACGGCAGGCAGTAACATTCTGCCTTGCACATTCAAGAGAATCCGCAGAGCTGTCCACAAAACGGCACTCCTTTGCACCTCTTGATATGGCTTCGATACCGAGCTGGCCGGTACCGCAGAACAGATCGAGGACTCTTGTGCCCTCAATATCGAACTGGATTATGGAAAACATGGCTTCCTTGACCATGTCTTAGGTGGGGCGGATATCCATGCCCTCGGGCGCATTGAGCTTGCGCCCTCTTGAAGTACCTGTAATTACTCTCATTAAATTCCTCTTTATTCTTGGATGACCCTTTATCAGTTGTTCTGAGTGTTGATCTTGCTGTTCCTCATAAGGCAGATGAGCATGACCATGGGGAACAGCATACAGCAGAGTATCCCCGCCTTCATACTGCCGCTGCTGCTCATGATGAGCCCTGCCGCAGTAGGTCCCGAACAGCAGCCGATATCACCTGCAAGGGCCAGTATGGAAAACATGGCAGTGGAGCCGCCTTTTAACTCCTTTGATGCCTTTGAGAAAGTCCCGGGCCACATTATCCCCACGGAAAGCCCGCAAAGCATACAGCCTATAAGGTTCAGCACGGGAACAGGGGACAGTCCCGTTATGAGATATGATATGATGCAAAGCACCGTGCTTGCCTTCATGACCTTATCAAGGGGGATGCTTTCACCTTTAAGTCCGTAGAACGTTCTGGCGCTGCCCATGAACACCGCGAACATCATAGGCCCTGCCATATCTCCCGCGGTCTTTGATATGCCAAGAGTCGTCTCCGCAAAGGATGACGCCCACTGGCTCACCGTGAGCTCGGATGCGCCCGCACATATCATCATAAGCGCAAATACAAGAAATGTCCTGTTCCTGAAAAGTGATGAAATGGACAGGGTCGTCCTGTTTTCCTCGGGAGGGGTGTTTATCGGCACGAAGATAAATACTACGGCGTTTATTAGTGGTATCAGCGAAAGGATGAGTGCCATTATCCGCCAGTTGTCAAGCCCTGCAATGGTGAAAAACAGTGTTGATATCAGCACCACTCCCACCTGCCCCCAGCAATAGAAGGAATGGAGCAGAGCCATGGAAGTCTCTTTGTTTTCAGTGGGGCAGTGCTCCACTATGGGCGATACCAGCACTTCAAGCAGTCCTCCGCCTATGGCATAGAGCACTACGCTTATAACTATGCCGATGTAGGGCCGTGTCACCGAAGGCAGCAGACACAGCAGGACAAATCCTGCAAATGCTGATATATGTGCGATGATCATTCCTGCGCGGTAGCCGATTTTGTCGATGAATGAAGCGCTCAGTATGTCAACAGTGAGCTGAATGACAAAATTTGCCGTTATGAGCGCTGTTATCATTACTGCATCTATGCCGTATTCATTCATCAGTCGGACAAATAGCAGCGGCAGGAAATTGTTTACTGCAGCCTGTACTATATAACCGGTATAGCAGGCTCTCTGAGTGGCTTTGAATGTGAATGACATCAGATGTACATAGTCACCGCTGTACTGCTCCCGAAGTTCTTTTCCGGAATAATGTGAGCAGTACAACTGTGACAGTCGGAACAGACAGCTTTCTGAACATATCCGTTACTTGTAGTTTGCACCTAAGTTTATGGCCTTAAGATTGTTCTCGATAAGCTGAGGCTTTGTAGGAGGCACTATCTTTTTGAATGCAGCCTCTATATCATTCATTGAGATGATGCCTGTCTCTGCGATCATCTTACCGATAAGGATGATGTTGGCACCGCCCTTGAGGCCGTTCTCATCAGCAAGGCGGGTAGCGGGAACTTCATAGACCGTTATGTCCGAACGCTCATTCTTGCTGTCGATAAGTGTGCTGTCGGCAAATACCTTGCCGCCTGCCTTTACATTCCCGATGAACTTCACAAAGGAAGGTTCATTCATAACCATAAGGATATCGGGGTAGTATACGGTGGGGGAACCGATGGGTTCATCGGAAAGGGTGACAGAGCAGTTACATGTACCGCCTCTCATCTCAGGGCCGTAGGAAGGCAGCCAAGATACTTCCCTGTCAGCGAAC
>JAFPYQ010000405.1 GCA_017394475.1 Oscillospiraceae bacterium
GTATTTGTCTGTATCATATGGTAGGATGTATACAGATATTTTTTCAAAAGGTGCGACATGTTCATGAAAAGATTGATGATAACGGCAGTCTTTGCTGTGATGTGCTGCGGCATCACAGCCTGTACGGACAATAAGACGGCAGATACAGGTACAGATTTCGGGAGGCCTGCTGCATTTTCGGGGAAAGTGTTCGCGGACACACTGTTGATGCGGGTCTAACCCTGTTTCTGATGGCCGTAAATATGAACTCAGTGTTATTCAATATGGTAAATTCCGTAGATTTTTCTTAAAAAACGGTTGACAGTCGCAAAAAAATGTGATATAATATTATTATTGTATATCTTGGGGCAGTATATGCGGCGGAAAACCGCAGTAATGCCCGTAATTCAAGTAAATGACCGCGGGGCGTGCCCCCGGCGTATATATCATGTATCGTAAGATCTGACGCTTTAGGTGCTGTCAGGACAGGAGGGTAATTATGTCATTAGGTAAGGTTCTTGTTGTTGATGATGATAATAACATCTGCGAGCTTCTGAAATTGTATCTTGAAAAAGAGGGATATAACGTTCTTATCTCCCATGACGGTGATGAGGCTGTGGTGAAATTCAATGCGCTGCGTCCTGATATCGTCCTTCTCGA
Source organism: Oscillospiraceae bacterium (assembly GCA_017394475.1). Lineage (GTDB taxonomy): Bacteria > Bacillota > Clostridia > Oscillospirales > Ruminococcaceae > Huintestinicola. The sequence goes on from JAFPYQ010000405.1 coordinate 640, forward strand.
TATCATGCTCCCCGGACTTGACGGCTGGCAGGTATGTCGTGAGATCCGCAAGAAGTCCACTGTTCCCGTTATCATGATAACCGCTAAGTCTGAGACCTTCGACAAGGTACTGGGTCTTGAACTCGGTGCTGATGACTATGTTGTAAAGCCTTTTGATGCAAAGGAAGTCATCGCCAGGATAAAGGCTGTTTCAAGACGTGTGGCTCAGAACACAGCAGAGCCCGAGATCAAGGAAGTCAAGTACGACAAGCTCGTTGTCAATATGACAAGGTATGAGCTCAAGGTCAACGGCAAGGTGCTCGATACTCCTCCCAAGGAACTCGAACTCCTGTTCTACCTTGCATCCAACCCCAACAGAGTATATACAAGGGATCAGCTCCTTGACGAGGTATGGGGCTTTGAATACTACGGCGATTCAAGAACGATAGATGTCCATATCAAGAGACTGCGCGAAAAGCTGGAGGGCGTTTCCGACAAGTGGGCGCTCAAGACAGTCTGGGGCGTAGGCTATAAGTTTGAATCCGAGGAAGAACATGCGTAAAGGCATTTCCAGCCTTATATCTGTCTGTTTCGTGATGATGATATCGAGTCTGGTGATCTTGTCTGCCTGCCTTGTGACCTTTTCATCGAGGTTTTTCAGAAGGCAGGCGGAAAGAGAACTCTCGGCCGCTGCGGAAAATGCCGCTTCCATCACGAAGCGGTACTGTAATGCGGATCATTCGAGAGAGATACTCCATTCCCATTTTACCACGGGAGCGGAGTGGACAGACGCGGAGCTTATCCTGTTCGATGATACGGGAAAGGCTGTTGTCACTTCCGAAAAAGGCGTTTTTGAGCAGAGATCACTCTCACAGTATACAATAGGGCTGATAGGAAACAGGCTTGTGTCATTTAATACCCTTGACGGTTTTTTTGACAAAGCCTGTCTTTCGGTTATTATAAGGGTAGATACAGACAGCAGGATTTACTATGTCCTGTCCTATCTTCCACCCTACGGCTTTGATACTTTCATCCGCAATATGCTGATGGTGTGCTTTGCTGCCCTCATTCTGATAAGTATCATCACCTATCCGCTGCTGCGGTTCAGGATAAACAGATACTCTGTCCCCATAAAGAAAATGACCCTTGCCGCGAAAAAATACGGTGAGGGGGATTTTTCCGAAAAGGTGGAAGTGGAAGATCACGATGAGATGGGTCTGCTCGCCCGCACACTCAATGAAATGGCCACATCCCTCGATGAGATAGAGGAGTCAAGAAAGAGTTTCGTTTCAAACGTTTCCCATGAGCTCAAAACTCCTATGACCACCATAGGCGGCTTTGTAGACGGCATCCTGGACGGCACCATCCCCGAGAATGAAAGACGGCGGTACCTGAGGATCGTTTCCGAGGAAACAGGCAGGCTTGCAAGGCTCGTCCGCTCTATGCTCAATATCTCCAAATACGAGAGCGGAGAGATAGAACTGTCAAAGAAATCCTTCAATCTCACTGAGCTCACCATAAAGACAGTGCTGCTCTTTGAACACAGGATAGAGGACAAGCACATTGAGGTAAGAGGCCTTGATGCGGATGTGTTCTATGTCAATGCCGACCCCGACCTTATCCAGCAGGTGAACTACAATCTCACGGAAAATGCCGTGAAATTTGTGGATGAGGGCGGGTATATCGAATATGTCTTCTACTCAAATGAGGGGAAGACGAGCCTTGCCGTGCGCAACAGCGGCAGCGGTCTCAAAAAGAACGAGATGAACAAGGTCTTTGACCGTTTCTATAAGACCGATGAATCAAGAGGAAAGGATACCACGGGAGTGGGTCTCGGACTGTCCATAGTCCGCTCTATCATCAGGCTTCACAGCGGTGATATACAGGTCAGCAGCGTCGAGGGCGAATACACCGAGTTCGAGTTTACGATATGACCTCCGCAAAGCCACGGTGATACTCAAACGAATAGGAGATAAGCGAAAAAATGTTTACCGACAATCTTATAAAGGCTGAGCCATATACAGCAGGGGAGCAGCCCGACAAAAAGGATTTTATCAAGCTCAATGCAAATGAGAACCCGTACCCCCCTGCACCCGAGGTATCCGAGGTCATCGCCGGTTTCAGCGGAAGCAGCCTCAGCAGATACCCCAATGCCGATGCTAAGGAGCTTTCGGAAGCTATCGGGAAATTCATAGGCGTGCCCGGGAAGAACGTTTTCTGCGGCAATGGCTCTGATGATGTGCTTGCACTGTGTTTCAGGGCATTTTTCAATTCAAGCAAGCCCATACTCTTTGCGGATGTTACATATTCCTTCTATCCCGTATGGTGCGAGATGTTCGGCATCCCCTATGAGACTATGCCGCTTGATGAGAATATGCAGTATGTGGCAAGTGATTACTACAAGGACAACGGCGGCGTGGTGATATGCAATCCCAACGCACCGACCAGCATCGCCAGAGGACTTGACTTCATAGAGGATATACTTGAGCACAACAAGGACAGAGTGGTCATAGTTGATGAGGCGTATGTGGAATTCGGCGCTGAGACCTGCCTGCCGCTGCTTGAAAAATATGAAAATCTCTGCGTGGTGACCACCTTCTCAAAATCCCGCTCCATGGCGGGCATGAGAATAGGCTATGCAGTCTGCGGCGATACTCTTATGCATGCCCTGCGTGCTGCAAAGGACTGCTATAATTCCTACCCCCTCGACAGTGTATCCATCGCAGCGGGCATCGCCAGCGTGGGCAATGAGAAATATTTCAGGGATACTCTAAGAAA
>JAFPYQ010000406.1 GCA_017394475.1 Oscillospiraceae bacterium
CATGCCCGTTCCGCCGCCGTAAGGAGCGTCGTCAACGCGGTTATGCTTATCTGTTGTAAAATCCCTGATATTGACGCATCTAATATCCACAAAGCCGTTTTCCAGAAGGAACTCGGATGACTGGAAATCCTCCGGAAGACGCTGCTTGATGGTCCCTTCTATGACCCTGCGCCCTGCAAAGCCCACAAGAGCCTTCGGTTCTGCGATTATTATATCCCCCAGTGACGCAAAGGAGGCAGTTACGCCGCCTGTGGTGGGGTCAGTGAGAACGGTGATATACAGCCCGCCGCTCTTGGAATAGCGTGCTGCAGCACCGCTGGTCTTTGCCATCTGCATCAGGGAAACAAGGCCTTCCTGCATCCTGGCACCGCCCGAGGCAGTAAACAGAATGATCGGCAGGTGTTCACGCTGGGCAAGTTCAAAAGCCCTGGTGACTTTCTCGCCTACCACACTGCCCATGGATGCCATCATGAAATGAGAATCCATAACGCCGATGACACAGGGTTCGTTGTGTATCTTGCACTTTCCCGTCACTATCGCTTCGATAAGCCCGGTCTCCTCCTGGAGCTTGGCTATCTTTTCCTCATAACCTGGGAAATCTATGGGATTGAGGGAGCAAAGGCCTCGCTCTGTCTCCTCAAAGGTATTGGGGTCGGCAGTCATGGCTATCCTGTCCCATGCCTTCATCCTTGAATGATATCCGCATTCCGGGCATACCCAGCGGTTATCTTCAAGGGTCTTCATGGATGTGCTCTCGGAGCAGCGGGGACATTTGAAGGATGGGGTTCCCATCATTTCATCTATCTTGAAACGTTCCTTGACGGTATTGAATAAATCTTCTATCTGCATGGTCTATTATCAGTTCTCCAGTTCCAACACCAGTTTTTCGCAGTTGAGCAGCAGCTTTATGCCGCTGTCATCCTCTATGATATACTTGATATAGTGGTTGGCGTTCACGTTCCTGTGCTGAGGAGTAGCGCAGATATCCGCGGGCTTTGCCGTGGTGACCTCGCGAACGCGGTCAACGATGATGCCCACCTGATTACTGCCCTCAAATTCAAGGACGATGATACAGGTGCGTTCATCGGGAGGTATCTCCTCCTTGCCGAATCTCTTGCGGACGCTTATTATGGGGACTATCTGTCCTCTGATGTTGATAACGCCCTTTATGTATGAGGGCACCTTCGGCACGATGGTTATATCCTCATAGCCTATGATCTCGTTTATATACTTTATCTCGATCCCGTAAATAACGCCGTCTATCGTAAAGAGGAGCACTTCGCCGCCTGTGGAGGCGAAATCACGGACTTCATATTCTTCGTTCATCTTACGCCCTCCCTTATCACATATCGGTTATTATATTGGATATATCGAGGATTATGGTAATGGAGCCGTCGCCCAGTATAGAGCAGCCCGACATGCCGTTCTGCTTGACACCGAAGTTGTTGAGCAGGGGAGAGAAGGGCTTGATAACGACCTGCTGTTCTCCCATGAGGCCGTCTGCAAGCAGGCAAGCGCTCTTACCGTCCGCCTCTGCAAGGATTATTATGCCCTCGTAAAGGTTTTCCTGGGCGCCTTCGAGGCCGTACAGCTCATACAGCCTGATAAGCGGGAAGCATTCGCCCCTTATCATGATCATGTCATGCCCGTCAGTATCGGTGAGGAGCTGATTGGGTTTGAGCTTGAAGCTCTCCTTGATATAGTTTATTGGTATGGTGAATATGGAATTGCCCACAGATACTTCCATGCCGTCTACAATGGAAAGGGACAGGGGGATCTTCACTATGAAGCTGGTGCCCTGACCCGGCTTGGAATCCACAGAAACAGTGCCGCCCAGCTTTTCGATGTTCTGCTTTACCACATCCATCCCCACGCCTCTGCCGGAGAATTCCGTGACCTTTTCATTGGTGGAGAAGCCCGGGAGCATAATGAGGTTCATGGCCTCCTTGTCGGAGTATTCCGAACGCGGTTTGGTGAGTATTCCGTTTTTCTCCGCCTTGGTGAGCAGCTTCTGGGGATCCATCCCGGCACCGTCATCGGATACAATGATAACGACTTCGCCCGATGAAGAATAGGCTGAAAGGGTAATTTTGCCCTTTGCGGGCTTTCCTGCGTTTATCCTGTCCTGCGGGTCTTCCTCTATGCCGTGATCCATGGAGTTTCGCACCATGTGCATCAGCGGGTCGTTGAGGCTGTCGATTATGGACTTATCCACCTCGGTCTCCTCGCCCTCAAAGACAAGATCAACGTCCTTGCCGAGCTTGACCTTCATATCGCGGACTATCCTCGTCATCTTGTTGAATGCCCCCGATATGGGCACCATCCTGATGCTCATGACGATATCCTGCATCTCGGAATTGAGCTTTCTGAGCTGCCTTGCGGCCTTCTGGAAGTTATCGAGTTTGAGCCCCCTGAGGTCGGGATTTGATGTGACCATAGCCTCGGCAATTACGATCTCTCCCACCATATTGAGCAGCTGATCGAGCTTGGAGAGATTTACTGAGATAAGGGACTGCTTCTTGTCGGAATGTTTCTTGACCGCGCTCTGCTGACCTGTCGGCTGCTGTGAGGACTGGACCTGACCTGCCTGCGGAGCATCAGCGGATGCCTGGTTACTGTCGGCGGCGCTTTGTGTGCTCTTTTTGTCAGCGGAGGATCTTTCCAGGGTCACCTCGTCCACGCTGCGGACACTGGGCGTCTCGCCTATGGTGCGGAATATCTCCTCATCGGGGATGTTCGCCTTGAATCTTATGATAAAGCCGTCGGTCTTGATATGCTGTGCCGTGTTCTGGTCGGTCTCTATGTTTTCAGGATAGTATGCAAGCAGCTCACAGTCATCATGGATATTGTTGACTACCATCATGGCGCGGAGGTTTTCCATCTTGCAGTCGGGCTCGAACATTACCCTTACAGTGGTAAGAGTATGCGCGGGGACCTTCTTTGTATCGGAACTCGGCAGGATCTCACAGCTCTTGACACACATGGTCTGTGAGATGAGATTTATCACATCGTCCTTTGTAACGCCGGCACAGGGCGCAAAGGAGACCTTGAAGCCGTTTTTGAGGATATCGGCAGCGCTGTCCGCATTCGACTCGATATCTTCCGGGATAAAGCTCAGCTTGTCGCATTTGTCGCGGATATTGTTTACCACCAGCAGGGCGCGCATATTCGCCATTGATGTATCATCATCAAAGGTGACCAGGGCATTTATCATGGAATCGCCCACCACAGTCACCTCGACCATCTCATCGGGGTCAAAGCTGTTGTACTGTTCTGTTGCTGCAGGACGTTCACTTGCCTCCGGTACGATGCCCTTGAGAACTGCGGCATAGTCCCGTATACGGCGCATATGCTCTGAAAAATCCGTAGGAGGGGTATCCTCGTCCTGAACGATATCTATCTCAGCCTTGAGCAGGTCGGAAGCAGTGAAAACAAGGTCATAAAGCGTTCTGGTATCCTTTATGACAGGCTTGTCCTCACGGACGATATAGAACATATCCTCCACCGCATGGGCAAGGTGGGACATATTGTCAAGACCCATCATGGCAGATGAGCCCTTTATGGTGTGCATTATACGGAATATCTCGTTTATCTCATCCTCACCGAAGGTGCTTTCGCTCTCCGTCCTGATAAGGATCTGATCCAGCTGTTCAAGCAGAGATGTAGTCTCAAATATATAGGTATCGACCATCGACTCCATGCCTTGATCAAATTTAGCCATTAGTACAGACCTACGTTGCGGTACGGTTACGCCTCATGCCGATCACAGGCGGTCAGGGAACGCCGCTTGCCATCTCCGACCCTGTGACATATATCAATATTTTACCACAAAACACCTGTGATTGTCAATACCGGGTTTCCCCGCTCACCGTCCCTTTTTTATTTATCATCCGTTTGAGATGCCTGTTTATCGGTGCTTTTTGTTTTATCCGGGTAGTCTTTGTGGATCATTATTTTTGTGTGATCATTTGTTTTGTTTGCATGTCTCGTTTGCTTTTTTGTGTCTATCCACATTATTTGCTCTTTTTGCGGGTATCGGAAACAAAGCAAAACCCGCCCTGTCCAAAAACAGGGCGGGTCGGTAGGGGTCTCTTGTTAGTCTTCCTCAGGCTCCTCGGGCATTTCCCAGTTGTGATATACATTCTGTACATCATCATTGTCATCAAGAGCATCCAGGAGCAGGTTCATCTTGCGAATAGCCTCATCATCGGTGAGAGTGGTGTAGTTGGCAGGTATCTTGGCAGCCTCTGCGGAAAGTACCTTGTAGCCCTTCGCTTCAAGAGCCTCACGCACCTTGCCTACATCGTTGGGCTCGCACTCAATCTCAACTTCATCCTCATCCATAGTGAAGTCATCGCCGCCGCACTCGAAAACATCATCCATTACCTTGTCTCCATCAAGTCCGGTGTTTTCAAGGATAACGATGCCCTTGTCGGAGAACATGAAGGAAACGCAGCCTGTGGTGCCGAGATTGCCGCCGAACTTGTCGAAATAGTGCCTGATATCGCCGGCTGTGCGGTTCTTGTTGTCGGTAAGTGTCTCAACTATGACAGCAACGCCGGATGGACCATAGCCCTCGTATACGTTTGACTCGTAGTTGGTCTTGTCACCGTCACCCATAGCCTTCTTGATTATCCTGTCGATGTTGTCGTTGGGCACGTTGTTGGACTTTGCCTTTGCGATAAGGTCACGGAGCTTTGCATTGTTGTTGGGATCTCCGCCGCCCTCTTTTACGCATACGCTTATCTCTCTGCCGATCTTGGTGAAGATCTTAGCTTTAGCACCGTCTGTAGCCTCTTTTTTTCTCTTGATATTATTCCATTTTGAATGACCTGACATTTCTTATATCTCCTTTTTGTCCGTGTTTTCCCATATCACAGCGAAAAGCTCTTCTATGCGCTCCTTCTGCCCTGTCAGGGACAGATACCCGAAAAGGCTCTCTACTGCTGTAGCCTTGTGGTATTCTTCGGGAGTGCTGCTTTTCGGTATACTCGAATTTGACGGAGAGGCGTTGCGCCCTCTCCTCAGGATATCCGCCTCTGCTTCGGTGAGGATATCCTGTATAACATCATAAGCCCTTGCCTGGTAGCCTGCTCGTACATACTCCACCGACTTAGGATGCAGCTTTTTGACCGACATATTCGCAGTCATCACCAGCCGCCGCCTTACAAGCTCGCTGTAGACCGCATCACCCAGAAAAGCAAGGGTGAGGGGGCTGTACTGCCTTGCAGAGTGCTCGCTAAGTATATTATCCATCATCAGAACACAAAATCAAATTCAAAGCCGAATATGTTTACCGTGTCGCCCTCGTCTATGCCCATTTCTTCGAGCTTGGCGATTATGCCTGTATTTCTGAGGACTCTCTGGAAATACTGCAGCGACATATAATCGTCCATATCCACAGTGCGGATGATATGCTCGAGCCACGGAGCCTCAACATAGAATACCGCATCATCGCCCCTTGTGATCTCGAAGCGCTGACCTTCGCCCGCGTGTTCATCGAGCTTCCTCAGAGTCATCTCGCTTTCGTAGCGCTTTATGGGAGGCAGCTTTGAAAGCTCTTCTGTGATGGCATTTACCAGCTCTTTAGTCCCTTGTGTGGTGGCAGCGGATATCTCATAGAAGGGATAGCCCTTGTCGGTGATGAATTTTTTAAGTTCGGCTATCTGTTCCTCTGTGGCCATATCGCACTTGTTGGCGCAGACTATCTGCGGGCGCTTTGCCAGTTCATCGGAGAAATTGGCGAGCTCGCGGTTTATGACCTCGAAATCCTCTTTGGGATCGCGTCCCTCACTGCCCGATACATCTATGATGTGGACTATGAGCCTGCACCTTTCCACATGGCGCAGGAATTCATGACCGAGCCCCACGCCGTCTGCAGCACCCTCGATAAGGCCGGGGATATCAGCCATAACGAAAGAATTGCCCTCGCCTGCACCCACAACGCCGAGCACAGGGGACAGAGTGGTGAAATGGTAGTTGGCGATCTTGGGCTTTGCAGCGGATACCACCGAGATCAGCGTGGATTTGCCCACATTGGGGAAGCCTACAAGACCTACATCCGCAAGGAGCTTGAGCTCGAGGATGACCTCAGCCTGTTCCCCTGTGAAGCCCGGCTTGGAGAACTTGGGTATCTGCCTTGTGGGAGTGGCGAAACGGGCGTTTCCCTTGCCGCCCTTGCCGCCGTGAGCGACTATCTGCGGACCGTCATCGGATATATCCGCTATGATGCAGCCTGTCTCCTTATCCTTTATCACAGTGCCTCTGGGGACTTTGATCACGAGATCGGGAGCATTCTTGCCCGTACAGTTCTTGGAGCCGCCGTTCTGTCCCCTCTGCGCTTCGTACTTGCGTTTGTACCTGAAATCGAGCAGAGTGGAGAGACTGTCATCGGGGACGAATACGATGTCGCCGCCCTTGCCGCCGTCACCGCCGTCGGGACCGCCTGCAGCAACATACTTTTCCCTGTGGAAGGAAACGGCACCATCGCCGCCGTCGCCTGCTTTGATACTTATGGTAGCCTTATCAACAAACATAATCTTTCAAATGCGGCAGGAAGATCACTTCTTCTTGCCCAGCTCGTCGCCGTCGTCGTGTTTAGTGAGGTTTTCGGAAATAGCCCAGAGCTTTACGCGGATCTTGCTTCGTCCGCCGCCTGTTTCGATAACTACGCAGTCGTGCTCGTTGTCCTTGCGGACTACAATGCCCATGATACCACCGATAGTAGTTACCTCGTCACCGATCTGGATGCTTTCTTTGAGCGCCTTCTGCTCCTTTTCCTTCTTCTTCTGAGGGAGGATGATGACACCGACGAAGACTGCGATCATAATGATCACTTCTACTATCAGTACTCCGCCCATAGGTGCAGTGCCTGCATCAGGAGCGCCTGCCGTTGCGGCATTTGCCAAAAATACGATCTGATCCATTTATTCCATTCCTTTCGGTATAGGTTACAAAAAACATACTTTATTATTGTATCATAATTTTTGACAAAAATCAAGGGCTTGATAAAAGACTTGATGGCAAATATCCATCAATATGACAAAATCTTTTGTGCATTTCCGACAAATTGTCCCGAGACGAAAATAAGCGGCAAGGTGTGAGCCTTGCCGCATGATAAGTATGACTGTGATCAGCTGCTTGATGTGGGGAGATAAGGAATGATGGAAGCAGCGAGAGAGCTTGCAGGCATAGTCTGGAGCCAGATCTTGCCGGGGCCTGTAACTCTTGTGTTGAAGAGACCTTCACCGCCGAAGAGAACGTTGCCAACGCCCTTGATAGTTTCGATATCAACGGAGCAGGTAGATTCCATAGCTGCGAGGAAGCCTGTGTCAACGAGCATGGACTGACCGGGAGCGAGAACATACTCGCAGATGCAGCCGCTTATCTCGAGGAATACAGTACCAACGCCTGTGAACTTCTGCATGATGAAGCCTTCACCGCCGAAGAAGCCGGCGCCGACTTTCTTCTGGAAGAAGAGTTCCATATTAACACCGGGAGTGTTTGCAAGATATGCAGTCTTCTGAGCAACGATGGAATTGGAACCATTAAGATCGAAGGAGATGATATCACCGGGGAAAGAAGATGCGAATGCGATCTCTCCGGGGCCTCTTGTAGCTGTATAGTTGTTTCTGAAAATGGATTCGCCTGTAACAGCGCTCTTAGCCATTTTTCCGAGAGTGCCGAGAAGGCCTCCGCCTCCGCCGCCTGCACCGCCGATATTGGTC
>JAFPYQ010000407.1 GCA_017394475.1 Oscillospiraceae bacterium
ATGGGCTTTAACGGGAAGGTATTCTGCAGCAGCGGTGCTGTCTGCTTGGAATCCTTGTTTTTCAGTGCAGTATCTATGCTTGAAACAAGTATCTCCGTCATCTGGAGCTCTGCCCATTTCCTGCTGGATGAATCGATGAAGTACCACGGAGCCACGAACTGATTTGTAGTCTCGAGATATTCATCATATACTTCAAGGCACTTATCATAGTGCTTGTTCTGCCATTTATCCTTGTCAGAAACGCGCCATGCAGTCACTTCATCCTCTTCAAGGGCTTTAAGGCGTTTCTTCTGTACCTTTTCATCGATATGGAAGAAGAACTTCACCACAAGATAACCGCTGTCATTGAGCTGCCTTTCAAATCTCTTGATGGATACAAGCTGTTTTTTATATTCCTTTTCGGATATCTCATCATGAAGATAGCGGGAAGTCACCTCGCCCATCCATGAGCCGTCAAAGAAAGAGAACTTGCCTGCTGCAGGGATGCGCACGAAATACCTGTACAGAAACGGCCTGCGCAGTTCCTCCTGTGTGGGCTGCGAAAGTGTCTCACACTTGAAGAATCTCGGATCCATGTTCTTTATCACTTTTCCGAGGATGCTGCCCTTTCCCGCTGCGCCCCATCCATCCATAATGACAAGGACGGGAAGTTCCTTATCCTTTACTGCCATCTGGCGCACAGCACGCTCCATCCTTGCCTTTTCAAGGCGCTCTGCGATGATCTCATCGCCCGGCTTTTCCTCTCTTACCCATTCCTTCAGCATAAACAAGCCTCCTTTATCATTTATTGGTCAAGTTTTTCTATGAATTTCCCCTTTTCAAGCTCACCGTTCACGGCTTTCTGCATTTCCTCCGCAAGCTCGGCAGCAGCAGTACTTTTCTGGAACATATCCGAATGTACCACATAGACCTCGCCGCTTTTTACCGCCTCAAAATCCGCCAGCAGCGGCTGCTTTTCGGTAAGCTGTGAGATGTTCTGCACCTCGCCGATGATATTTGCATTGTAAAACAGGATATCGCAGTCCTTTGCAGCCGAATAAAAGCTCTCAAAGGTGACAGACATTGTGGCAAGAGCGTTGTCATCCACATTCAGCATATCCACGGTAAAGGCATATTCACCGCCCGAAAGTTCTATGAGCCGCGATATATAATCCCCGGGCTTTCTGATATTCACCGTTCCCGTGGAAGTGAAGTAGAAAAACGCCGCTTTTTTCCTTATCTCGGGAGTATTCCGGCCGATACTGTGCAGCTTTGACACGGCATCATCAAAAAAACGTTCTGCATCCGTTTCCTTGCCGCAAAGTATACCGTACAGCTTTATCCATTCAAGCCTGCCCTCTGTGCTCTCCTCATAGCTCGAACGCTCCACCATCACAGGTATACCAAGTGTCATGAGCTGATCCATGACCGTAGGAGAGTGGTATATCATCGTATTTTCCACCGCAATGCTGCAGTGTTCCGAAACAAGGTATTCCAGATCGGGCGAGCTGTATTTTCCCACATAGACAAGGTCTTCCTCCTCCATGGCGGATATGACCTCATCTATGCGCCAGTCGTCAATGTCGGTGGAGGTGAATCCCGCCCTGTCAAGGCTGTCTATGGCGCAAAGCATGTCCATCACCGATGATGATGCGATATACATGTTCCCGACGGGCTTATGTATCACGGATACACCCTGCGGGAAATTCTCATCGGATACGCCCTCATCTGCGATATAGAACCTGTCTTCGCCTATATCCACCACATAATAGCCATCATAACGCACAGCCGAAAAGCCGCGGGCATATTCGAGGGGGTATTCGGTGCCTCCCTCCGTATCCTGTTTCTTTTCGCATCCCGATGTACACAGGAGCAGCAGGAACACACAGAGGAAGGTATAGAGCAATGCCTTACTTTTCAAGGATACGGTAGCAGTCACTTGCGTTTTCCTTTGTGGTGTATTCCGTGACCTTGAGCACCTCAGCCTTTACTGTGCTGTTTCCCAGTGCTATCTCTATCACATCGCCCACCTTCACATCCTGGGATGCACGGGCGATCTTTCCGTTTATGCTGACCCTGCCTGCATCGCACGCCTCATTTGCCACGGTCCTGCGCTTGATCAGACGGGTCACTTTAAGATATTTGTCAAGTCTCATTTTCTAAAATCCTACGCGAATAGTTTCCTTTTTGTTCTCTCCGGGCTTTTTGGTCAGCGCCGCATCGAGAACATCGGTTATTTTTTCGGCAAAGACGAAATTCAGTTTGCTCTTTATCTCGTCATCAACCTCATCAAGGTCGGAGGTATTGCCCTTCGGGATAATGACGGTCTTCATGCCCTCCTTGTATGCAGCCATGGTCTTTTCCCTGAGGCCGCCTATGGGCAGCACCTTGCCGTGGAGAGTTATCTCCCCTGTCATAGCCACATCACTGCGCACGGGTATACCTGTGAGTGCGGAAACAAGGGCAGTGGTCATAGTAACGCCCGCAGAGGGACCGTCCTTCGGAGTAGCGCCCTCGGGAGCATGGATATGGATATCCTTGTCCATATAGAAGGTCTTCTCTATCCCGTATTCATCGGCGATAGAGCGCACGAAGCTGACAGCAAGGCGGGAGCTTTCCTGCATCACATCGCCCAGCGAGCCTGTGGCCTGGACATTTCCGCGTCCGTCATTTATGAGCACTTCAAGAGGCATGATAACACCGCCTGCGGAAGTCCACGCAAGTCCGTTGACAACGCCCACAGAATCGCTCTTTGACACCACATCTTCGATGTATTTGCGGTGTCCCAGGTATTTCTCTATGTTCTTTTCGTCTATCTTGATCTTTTGGGCGGGCTCAGTGCTATTATCGGCATTGCCCTCTATTATCTCCTTTGCAGCCTTTCTGCAAAGCGATGCGATATTCCTTTCGAGCTCACGGACGCCTGCCTCTTTGGTATAGAAGTCGATCAGATGATATATGCC
>JAFPYQ010000408.1 GCA_017394475.1 Oscillospiraceae bacterium
CCTGCCTCCGCACGGAGCCTCAGATAGTCTTCCACAGGCAGCTTATCCGTGAATACGAATCCTTCCATGATATCATCTCCTTCAAGAAATGCTCAGAACAAGATCTGCAGCTTTACAGGGCTGATACTCCCCGCAGTATCTGCGTTCCGCAGGAAAGTACCGCCTTTCATATTTCTCCTTGATGCTCTCTCTGTCACCGATATATATATCGCGTTCAAGCACCCTTTCAAGCCTTACTTTTTCGGGGATGTCGATATACACCATATAGTCGAATATCCCGTCAAGCTCTTTTCTTTGCAGGAATATGCCCTCCACTATCACAACGGTATCTTTGGAAACGGGATAGCTTTGTACATAGTATGTATCGTTCTCCTTGTCATAGAGCTCTATCTGTGCATTGCCGTCAGTGTTCCTTACCTTTTCGATGATGCTTCCGAAATAGTCATACCGCCACTGCAGCTCATAGTAGCACTGCCATTCGGGCAGTGCATCATTGTACCTTATCTCCCTTCTGTGGATAAGGTCATCTATATGGATGAGCATGACAGGTATGCCCTGTTTTTCAAGTGCTTTGCATACAGCCTCTGATATGGTGCTCTTTCCCGCTCCTCCGAGACCGTCTATGCCCACAACAGGCAGGGCTTTTCTCTCTTTCAGCTTCCGCACTGCATATACTATCCTGCTTATATCGTCCATATCAGCCTCCGTTTACGGTGATCTGTTTCAGGGATACCTTCCAGAACAGCTCGCTGATGATAAACATGACCACTGCCCATAAAAGCTGTGTGCCCAGTATGGGGAGCACCTCGGAGATATCCGCATCGGCTTTGAGCAGTATGGTGAGAGGCGCATTATATATGGACTGGAAGGGCAGGAAGTTTATCACCCTTCTGAAATTCTCGGGGAAGAATGCAAGGGGTATAGTAGCACCCGAAAGCAGCAGGACTATCACCTGTTTCATTATGTTTATGCCCCATATGGACTCTGTGTAAAGGCAGATAGTCCCCACAAGGAAGTCTATACTGTAATTTATGGTGATGGCCATTACCACCGATACCACGAAATACACTAGATTGAGGCCTAAGTGTATGGAGCCGTTGGTCACCAGTGTTACCGCGATGAAGGTGGGCAGAAACGTAGCAAAGAACTGGATGACGAATGTCCCCGAATATGACCAGAACAGATAGTTCCTGTATTCCATGGGCTTTATGAGATCGAGCACTATCTTGCCTGACTGTATGGCGCGCCCCATCTCCCATACCTGATACATTTCCATGAAATTGAAAAGTGCTGTGGCAAGTACCAGATAGATAAGAGTATCATGGAAGGTCATGCCGTTTACCACATCAGTCCCCGCCGAGGCATAGACAGCGCTCCACAGGAAGTATACCAGCACCAGATACAACAGGTTGCCCAGCACCATGACTATCATGGAGAGCCTGAACTGCATGGATTCCATTATGCCTGCACGGGTGAGAGTAAGGTATTTTCTGAGACTCATTTCACACCCTCCTCATATATCTTTTTGACAACATCCTCACTGGATATCTCCTCCAGCTTCATATCCTTTATGGTGTACATGTGACGGAGCTTTCCGAGTACATCTATTACCTTTTCCTCGTCCTCATCCACCAGTACCGATATCCAGTCCTCATCATTGGTGACTGAAAATTTCGGGAATTTCCCGGCTATATCCTCTGCTGATCTTGCAAGGTCACCGTCTATCCTGATCTTCAGTGTCCTGTAGGAGCCGAAGAAGCCTTTCAGGTGTTCGATATCGTTGTCATAGAGCATCTTGCCCTTGTCTATGATAACTATCCTTCTGCACAGCGCATCCACATCGCCCATATCATGGGTCGTGAGTATTACGGTGGTCTTCTTGCGGCGGTTCAGTTCTCCTATGAGAGTCCTTATCTTTGCCTTCATGGAAACATCCAGGCCGATAGTGGGCTCATCCAGGAATACTATCTTAGGATCGTGCAGGAACGCCGCAAGGATATCCGAAAGTGTCCTCTGACCCAGTGACATCTGCCTTACTGTCTTGTGCAGCAGCGGGTCGATGTCCACCAGCAAGCGGTAGAGCTCTATCATGTCATTATACGCCTTATCCTCTATCATATAGATATCCTTGAGCAGCTTGAAGGACTCTATCAGCGGGAGAGCCCACCAAAGCTGGGAGCGCTGCCCGAATACGACGCCTATGTTCTGGGCGTTCTTTGCCCTGTTCTTGTAGGGCACATTCCCGTTTACAAGTATCTCACCGGATGTGGGCTCGAGCACGCCTGTCATCATCTTTATGGTGGTGGATTTTCCCGCACCGTTGGGGCCTAAGTAGCCCACGATCTCGCCCTGTTCGATATCCATGGAGATGCCGTCTACTGCCCTTACGGTCTTGTAGTCCCTGGAAAACAGGTCACGGAAGCTGCCTTTGAGCCCCTCATGCCTCTGGAGCACTTTGAACTCCTTGGTGATGTTCTTTATCTCTATAACGTTCATTTTCAATTCTCCCTTCTACTGTGATATGTTATTGCAGTAGTTCTATCATATCACAGCCAGCGAAAAAGATCCTTATCTGACTCTTATCAGATCCTTATCATATTCTTAAATCGGATATCCGGTATGAAACTACACTTGACATTTGCGTTTTTGTATGATAACATTATATTATACATTGTGATATGTGTCAATCGCGATTTTGCATATTATTATAACAAAAAGGAAAATGCTCATGAAATTCAGACATTGCTACGATCTCGAAGTCAACAGTGACCGGAGCGAGAACGTAAGGTACAGCTACACCGATCTCCCTATCGGGTTCTTTAACGGTAAACACTCAAAGTATGCCAACAACTCCATGCCCGCTCACTGGCACGAGGATATCGAGATATTCGTGCCCAATGAGGGAGAGGTGATATATAACATTAACGGCAGACTGGTGACAGTCTCGGTGGGTGAGGGACTGCTGGTGAACTCCCGCAGGATACACTCATCTTCCACCAAGGAAATGCGCGATTGTTATTATAACCTGTTGATATTCCACCCTATGGTGCTGTGCTTCTCAAAGGAGATAGAACAGAAGGTGGTGCAGCCCATCATAGGCTCATCCTTTGACTATATCCTGCTGAAAAAGGACGTACCGTGGCATAATAATATCCTTCACTGGTTCTCCCTCATCAAGGAGCGCCATGTTGACAAGCATCTGCCCCGCCCATTTGCTCCCATGGAGTTTTCCGTTTTCAAGGAAAATGACGACAAATCCGAAAAATGCGCCGTAACGGGACTTGTGAGCCTTATCTGGAGCGAGCTAGCGGGAAATATCACACCCGATGAAAAGCCTCACGCCGAATGTGAACAGCTTTCATCCATGAAGTCTATGATCGCATTCATCGACAAGCGCTACACCGAAAAGATATCCCTTGAAGACATAGCCACGGCAGGGCTCGTTTCAAAGCGCACCTGCGGGAACCTTTTCGAGCGTTTCCTGTATATCTCCCCTATGAAGTATCTCAACGAGCAGCGCCTGAAGCACAGCATAGAGCTGCTCAAGGAGACTGATATGACCATCACGGAGATAGCTCTTGCAGTTGGTTTTTCGGGTGCGAGCTACTATGCCGAAGCCTTCCGTCGGGAAACGGGCAAGAGCCCCACGGAGTACCGTTCGGAATTTGAGACCGAGATAAGCCTGTGATACCGTAAAAAACAAAGACCTCCGAAAAGCCGTCCTCACTGCACCGCAGATCCCTATGGCAAACACATGAGCTCCATAACAGGCATCTCCGCAAAGGGAGATGCGCTATGCAAGCTGCGTTTGCCGCTTAAGGAATGCTGCGGCAGCGTGAAGTCCGTTTTTCGGAGGTCACATCCGTATGATCGTCATCTTCGGAATACGTTTCTCATAGCTGCACCTTTCCGGCTCGGTATCGTCCGAAGAAAATACCGTCATCAACGTATTTCGATGTTTCCGACACCCACATGGGGAATTGCCCCGTAGCGAGCGTGGTCTGACCATTCAGCATCCCTGTATGGAAGGATATGTGTCTGAACTGTCTGAGAACGAGTTCAAGTCTTGTGTATCTGCACTTGCCCGGCTTTTCATAAAGCATATCATCGGTAAGCATGTCAAGGTAGTCAAGTGTCTTCTTCTCCACAGCATCAAGATAATCCATGAGCTGCTTGTCTGTGAGTACTGTATCCACAGGCTTTTCGGGATCGTCCATGCCGTCGGTATGGAGATCGGGCTCTGTGTAACCGGTGGGGTCGATGAACCACTTATCTGCGGAATGGATCGCATGATAAGCCCATCTCCAGGAAGGAGCACCATAGAACACCGCATCTCTGTCATAGGTCTGCAGAGATGTTCTCATATTGAGGAAATTAGGCTTGACTGCTTCTTTTATTATCATGCAGAGTTCGTTCATGGTCTTGCTCCTTTCTGAAATTCAAAGCTTGCTTTTAACAAGCAAGTGTGAGCCGCAGGCTCATTTCCATTCAGTAGGAGATTGAACTCCTACTGAATGGAAATATGGAACCCGCCGCCTTAGAGGCGGGGGACATAGCTTGCGGTTATAATATCGTATTATCCCAGGAATATGCAAATTCCTTTATGGAGGCGTATCTTTCGTTCCTGTCGACACTTACCGCCTTTTTGAGCACTTCATAAAAGTACCTGTCAAGGGGAAAAGTCCCGGCATCCTCATCACTGTCGGCAAAGAGGGCAAAGCCCGTTTTTCCGAGGGTGAACACATTGGTCACCTCATCAAGGACTGCGCCGCGGGTATATTCCTCGGGGGACAGGAAACGCTTGCTCCCCCACATCCGCCCCATATCATTCACACAGGGCTTTTTTCTGAAAAAGTCTATGTCGCAGATAGTGGTCTTCCCGGTCTGCTCGTCATACATTATGCTGCCGTCGTAGAAATCTATGGCGATATATCCCTGTCGGTTCACATCATGAAGAAACCTTGTGACATCGGAAAACACAGCCATTTTCCTGTCAACAGGCAGTGCCATTATGCTGCGGTGCTCCTCGGGGTACATCCTTGCCATGCACTTTCCCTCAGCCCATTCAAATATCATGGCAAAACCGCCGCATATCTCATCGGTACCCAGTAGCCTGATAAGGTAGTCGCTCTGTATCTCTCTGTAAAGCGGCACCACGCTTCTCAGGCGCTGTACGGCATCCTCGGGAGCACCATCGTACTCCGCGGTCATTGCACCAGCGAATTTGATGAACAGTTTTCTCTTTCCGTCGGATACCCCGAAGCAGATATTTCCCGAATCCTGATCGTCAAACACTTTGAATACC
>JAFPYQ010000409.1 GCA_017394475.1 Oscillospiraceae bacterium
GACGGTAACCCTTGTACCCTTCCGAAGGACGGCCCCGCTTTCGTCCTGGAAAGCGTGAGCCCTGCCGTCTTCGGTCAGTTCTTCATAAGTCAGATTCCTTCCTTTCGGTTCGTTTCTGACGTACATGTTAGACTGTAATGTATATGTCTTCCCGATCTCAAACAGCACCGGGACTACCGGTGGCGGCGCTCCGTCGTACTGTGTCAGGTTATATGTGTTGATCTTGCCCATGCAGTTATTGACGTACGTTGTTGATGTACAGTAATCAGCAGCCTTTAACGCCTGCAGATATGCCAAAGGCGTAGCCGCGCTCCTGATGGCGGCATATCTCTTGTATTCGAGGAATTCGTAATATCCTTTAATTCCCGCATCCTCATTGGGGAAGACCCTGAACCAGTCGTTGATAGTCGTTTTCTTTACCGGGGTATATTACTCCGGGGTTTCCATGTTGACGGAAGGTTTCCCTGCTTTGAGCCATGCATCCCCGCACTTTAAACCGTGAAGATTATGATACTGGTATGCCAGCAATGACAGCCCCTCGTACTTGCCGAGGCTCTCCTGAAGGATTTGAGCTATCGCGGGAGAACAGATCTTATATCCGAACTGCTTTGCGTACTTCTGGACGATGGGAGCCGTCCTGCGGATGATATTGTCAATTTGAGCCCTTGTTGCCATATCAGCCACCCCCTAACTGCTTAAGCATCTGTATAACCTTATCGTAGCCAGTAGTTGCCACGAGGAACGACAGGAACACCAGAGCTATGATCACTACAATTATCTGGGGCGTGACCAGAATCGAAGCATATATGATATA
The DNA here is from genome assembly GCA_017394475.1 of Oscillospiraceae bacterium. Classification (GTDB taxonomy): domain Bacteria; phylum Bacillota; class Clostridia; order Oscillospirales; family Ruminococcaceae; genus Huintestinicola. The sequence continues at coordinate 815 of JAFPYQ010000409.1, forward strand.
TAGCGCCGATCCGATCACCGTGATCCCGAAGGCCACGCAAACCGCCAATATATTACTGCTGTATTTCTTTCCTCGCTCATCGTATATTTTTTTAATCCCTTCCGTCGTCAAAGACGTAAGCGCAGAAATCACGGCCAATGCCGATAATAAAAAACCACTATTTATCATTCATCACCTCCACAATGCATTGTATCGTCAGACAGATCAATATTGTTATGATCACCAGCGCCGCTTCCATTCATTTGCATCTCCTTCTTGTGTTTCCAGATATACGAGCAACATCCGCACTCACCGAATGTGGCGCCAAAAACAGCCGCCACGAGAGAGTCCGGCACGTCCTGGAATAAACAAAACAGCACGATCATAGCCACCACAAACAGTGTGTCTACTATCGCGACAAACAATAATGTCTTATCAATCCCATTCATCAATCCACCCCCCAAAGCCCTATAATCATCATCCAGCCGGTGGAGCCGGCCAAAAAGAACACCAGATACCCGATATTTGCCATCACCTGCAGCACGCCCCTGGCTCCTTCATCAAGGAGTCCGGTCTTGTACCCAAAATAAAACAGGGTAAAACAAATAGCCGCCGAGAGGATGATGAACTCTCCGACGGCTATAGCCCTCCATTTTCTTTCGTTCATACGTGTATGCCTGATAGCATCATAGTCAGAGCCGCGCCGATCAGGCCGGCCACAACCAGCCACACGGCGTTTTTCCATTTCTGTGCAGGCTCGGCCTCGATAGCTTCAAGCTTTTCTCCCTGCTTTTCCAGTTGTTTTGCCATCTGTTCCAAAGAGACCGCCATCTTCTCGACGGAAACGGTCAGTGAGTGCAGTTGTTTGATATCCTGCTCTAATGCCGATATCCTGTGATTTTGCCTGTCATTCTCAGCATCGTACTTGTCCTGGCATGTCTTGCACTCAGTTCTCGTGATGCATTCATCCATTGGTTTGTCCTCCCTGTTGTCCATTATTCTCCCAGCTCCTTCCTGATTGCCTCTGCTTCAGCCCATGCATCCATTTTCTCAATATCCTCAATCTCCCTATACTGGATAAGCTCAACGGCCAGTTCTTCGATAATGTCCGTCTGGTATCTCGTGAGTTCCAGAAGTTTGCCAATTATCACAGCGGCATCATACCTTTTACTCTCCATATGGCTGCCCTGTTATCTCCTCATACTCCTCTGCGGTCATCATCCCGGCCTCGACAAGCTGCTTAAGCTGTGCTTCTGTATACGCCCCGCTTTCAAGATCTGCCTGAATGAGTGCGATCACGTCCGCCCTGTATTTCTGTGGGCAATGCGACAGCATCTGTGTTCCTGCTTCTATCCTATTTCTCCATATCTTCGCCATACTCTTATCCCTCCGTTATCTCGCACAATGCATCCTCAATGTCTGCCAACCTTGCTTCAATGTATTCGCTCTCCTCGCATAGAGCGTCCTGGGTATCCGTTATCCCTGTCTCGATCTCCTCTTCCTTGGGTGTGAATTTATCCACTACCCTGTAATGGCTGTCGATCTCATACCAGTCATAGCAGTTGTGCTCCGTGTCTTCCTTGCTCTCGATCTTCCTCACGATCCTGAAGCGGTCCGTGATGATCTGATCCGGATACTCCGTTGTGACCTCGTGGAAGCCTTTCAGGGCGGTGTGAGAGCTGTGCTTTGTCCTGAGCGTTTCTGCTGCGCCCTTTGTTCCAAATACATACTCCAAGTCAGTCCCTCCTTATGCTTTTTTATGATAGATTTTAATTGCCTCTCTATTTTCTCTCCGCAATATAAGGCCCTGTATATGCGGCAGTTATTACAGTGCCTGATCTGCCCCAGCCTCGATAATATGCTGTGGGCCATCTTCGGGTGTACGGCTCCCTTCTC
>JAFPYQ010000410.1 GCA_017394475.1 Oscillospiraceae bacterium
CAGACCATCGGACAACAGAACGGTTTCGGGCAGCAGCAACAGCTTCCCAATAACCAACAGCAGGGCTTTGCACAGCAGCCACAGCAAAACAGGCAGCCTGCAAATAACCAACAGAACAATATCTTTACACAGCAGCCACAGCAAAACAGACAGCCTGCAAATAATCAGCAGAACAATATCTTCGCACAGCAGCAGCCACAGCAAAACAGGCAGCCTGCGAATAACCAGTCAAATAATATCTTCGGGCAGCAGTCCACTAATCTGCTCAACAGTCCTGCACCGTCAAACAGTCAGCAGCCATCTCCTTCACTTTTCGGCTCTTCCGGCAGTGCCGCTCCCGCAGCAGCTCAGCCCAAGCCGCAGATACACCGCAACCGTGTACCCATGAGCGGAAAGCTGCTCTCAAAGGGACAGAAATATCCTCTGAAGACCGATCAGGGCACTCCCCTTACCCGCCTTTTCATAGGCCTTGGATGGGATATAAAGGATCCGCGGTGCGAACTGGATGTATCCGCATTCATGCTCGGTGAGAACGAAAAAGTGGTCTCCGAGGAATGTTTCGTATTCTATGGCAATCCCAAGAGCCCCGACAACAGCATGACATACACTACATTCAGTGAGGATCCTTCAAAGCCCGATGATGCTGCACTGGAGATAGACCTTTCTAAGGTGGATCCCCGTGTTCAGAAGATAGCACTTGCTGTTACGATATATGAGGCATCCGAACAGCGTCTCAATTTCAGCATGACAGAAAATGTATATGCAAGGATAGTCAACAAAGACAACAACACCGAATTTGCACGTTTTGAGCAGAAGGAAGGCAGCGCACAGATAACAGCTCTTGTTCTCGGAGAACTCTACCGACACAATGGCGAATGGAAATGGAACAGCGTAGGCTCGGGCGTTATGCGCGACCTTGCAGGATTCTGCGGGATGTACGGCGTTGAACTTGAATGATAATAATCCGTTAGGTGGTCACTATGGTAAAATTTGAAACTTTGAACGAGCTCTGCCTCAAAGTAACCAATCAGGGCGGCGGAGACTTCATCTACACAAAAGCAGGCGCATTTATCGGCGGCGAGTGTTTCGGCGGCAAGAACTACACATTCACAAAGGTAATGCTTGGTCCCCAGGAAAACCAGAACATCGGTCAGGCGCTCTTAGGTCAGCTGGCAAGGCGTATGACAGGTGAGAACCTTCCTCTGATGAAAGCTGAATTCAGCGGTGACAGCATCACTTACTACGCAAATGACCAGCAGCATGTGGTAGTATATCAGCTGGCTCCCAATGAGACTATATCTGTGGAAAGCGAGAACATCCTTGCCTTCACAAGAGAATGTAAGTACGGCGTTCGCTTTCTGGGTCAGGGCGTTGTATCGCAGAAGGGTCTTGCAACATCCACCCTTACAGGACAGGGACCCAATTCCTATGTGGCAGTCCTGGTGGACGGCAACCCTCTGGTGATAAGCAATATCCAGAACGGCTCCACCCTTGAAGCCGATCCTGACGCAGTTGTATGCTGGATAGGCGCTGACCCCGGCATGAGGACGGATATCTCATGGCGAAACTTCATAGGTCAGTCCTCGGGCGAATCCTATATGTTCGAATGGAGCCCGCAGCAGCCTGCGACCGTCATCATACAGCCCTCCGAACGTACTTCGGGCGTTGATGTTTCCATGGACGGCTCTGTATCCGGTTCAAGGCCGTCAACACAGAGAAGACTGTATTGATATTACAGCCGCATACCGCGAAGATGCCCTGTCAGACGGGTATCGGGACAGTCTGCGGCTTTGTGTGTTAAGATGGGTATTGTATACAAAAACGGCTCGTTCCTGAGAACGGGCTACACCACAGGCACCTGTGCGGCAGCAGCATCAAAGGCAGCATCCGAGATGCTGCTTTCTGGAAAGGCTGTCGCAAAGACCGAACTCACTATCCCCGCGGGGAAAACACTTCTTCTCGAAGTGGAGGATATTGAAAGAACTGATCTCCATGTATCCTGCGCTGTACGCAAGGACGGCGGGGATGACAGCGATGTGACCCATGGGTTGCTTGTATATGCCGATGTACGGAAAAGTGACAGTCAAGGCGTTCACATTACAGGCGGCACCGGTGTGGGAAAGGTGACTAAGGCAGGGCTTGACCGACCTGTGGGGGACTATGCCATAAACACCGTCCCCAGGCAGATGATCACGGAAGCCGTAACGGCTGTATGTGAGAAATACGGCTTCACAGGCGGCATGGATGTGTGCATCTACATCCCCGACGGTGAGCGCATCGCAGAAATGACCTATAATCCGAGGCTTGGCATCGCAGGCGGCATATCTGTCATAGGCACCACGGGAGAAGTTCTCCCCATGAGCCGCAAGGCATTCCTTGACACAGTGCGCATAGAGATGAACATGCGCCGCCTTGCGGGAGAGACCTCCGCCATACTCACTATCGGCAATTACGGACAGGCCTACCTTGCAAAAAAGAACATTCCCGCAAAGGATGAGAGCATAAAGATATCCAACTTCATCGGCGAAGCTCTGGATATGGCGATAGAGAGCGGATTTGAAAGGGTACACATAGCAGGGCATATCGGAAAGCTGGTAAAGCTGGGTGCCGGGATAATGAACACCCATTCCGCAGAGGCCGACGGGCGCATAGAGATACTGATATACTGTGCCCTTATGGCGGGAGCGGACAATGAGACCCTGAGGCTCATCGCCGACAGTGTTTCCACCGACAGCGTACTTGACATACTCAAAGAAAAAGAACTGCTCTCCCCTGCTATGGAGATACTAAAGGAGCGGACAAAGCTCTATATATCTAACAGGGTAAAGGATCGGATAAAGGTGGATATAACGGTATTTTCCAATATCCACGGCACTTTGTATGAAATAAGGGACGAGGGAGACTGACAGCACATACTGTCAGAAAACATCAGATGAAAGGTACTGCCTTCACTTCGGCATGGTGATAATATGAAGAAATTGCTTTTTGTTTATAATCCCCATTCGGGAAAGGGAATGATCACGAACCATCTTCCCGAGATAATCGACATCTTCACCAAGGGCGGATATGACGTAACAGCGCACCCCACACAGTCAAGGGGCGATGCCTGCTCCACCGTGAAAAACAACGCATCGGAGTATGACCTTGTGGTGGTGAGCGGCGGAGACGGCACCACAAATGAGGTAATAAAGGGCATAATGGACGGCGGGCATCACGTTCCCGTGGGCTCTATCCCCGCAGGTACCATGAACGATTTTGCCACATCCCTGGGCATACCCAAATATATGCCGGATGCAGCCCGCAATATCGTCAACGGAAAGCCTCGATTCGTGGATGTGGGTGCATTCAATGAACAATACTTCACCTATGTTGCTGCCTTCGGAGTTTTCACAAAGGTGAGCTATTCCACCGATCAGGAGAGAAAGAACGCCTTCGGCATAACCGCGTACCTTGTGGATGCGGTGAAGGAGGCAATAAACAACTACGATCTTTCCCACTCCTACAATGTCACCATAAAGGTGGGCGGCAAAACCGTCACAGATGATTTTATGTTCGGCATGGTGGCAAATTCACTGTCTGTGGGCGGCATCAAAGAGCTTGCGGGCAATGATGTCAGCATGAATGACGGACTTTTCGAGGGCATATTCATCAAGAACCCCGCAAATCTGGCAGAGCTCACATACACCTTCAACTGCCTTATCAAGAAGGATTTCAACGCATCCTGCTTCTATTATTTCAAGGCGGCTGATTTTGAAGTGACCAGCAATGACATAGTCCCCTGGACTGTGGATGGAGAATTCGGCGGCAACGACAAGCACATCTCCCTGTGCTGCATGCACAATGCCCTGCAGATGATAGTAGGCAACTATGTTCCGGGACTTAAGAACAGCAAGAAGGCATGATGGATAATAAAGACCTTATGATAGAATGGGGCAGCGGTGTTTTCGCCGTGCCCGACAAGGCAGCATCCTGCATGGCTATGGCAGGGGCAGCAGAGCTGCGGCTGCTGGTATATGTATGTGCCAACAAGCATTTCCCCACCGCATCGGAGATAAAGGTATCGGAGGATGATCTTGAAGACGCAGTGAATTTCTGGACTGTAAACGGAGTATTCACCAAAAAGGAGACGGATAAGCCGAAAGCCGCTCCAAAGCGTGCATCTGCACCGTCATTCAGGACTATCCCCCCTGCTCAGATAGCAAAGAGCATAGATGATGATCCCATGCTCAAAAGGCTATTCACAGAGCTTGAAATGATAAGCGGAAAGCCCTTCAACCACACCGAACAGCAGTGCCTCGTGTGGATGCATGAATTCCTGAAGCTCCCTCCCGATGTGGTCCTCATGCTTTACAGCTTTTCCCTCTCAAACGGGACTCCCAGTGTGAGCTATATATCCAGGGTGGCTCAGGACTGGTGTACAAGGGAGATAAACACCCCGGAAAAGGCAGAGGAAGAGATACTGCTGATGCAGAAGCGCCGCACGGAATGTGACCAGCTCACCGCAGTGCTCAAAGCTGCGGGGATAGCGGGCAACCACACATCTGCCATATCAAAATGGCAGAGAAACGGGATATCCGCAGAGCTGCTCAGCTATGCCATCGGTAATATATCCGACAAGGCCAAGCAGAATGTGGAATACATAGGCAAGATACTGGAGAGCTACCGCAAGGAGGGCATAACAGACCCTGCATCGGCAAAAGCCCGTGATGACTCCTTCCGGGCACAGAAAACGCCGCAGAAACGTGAACACATCTATGACGGG
>JAFPYQ010000411.1 GCA_017394475.1 Oscillospiraceae bacterium
AGGCCTGTGACATAGGGTATCCCATATTTTTCAAAGAGCCATTCAGCAGTCTTTTTTCCGCAGGATGATACAACAAGGGATACATCAGCCTGCGGGAGACGGATCACATCATCCGGAGATGAGCCCATGCCCATAACAGCATTCACTCCGAGCCCATGAGCCTGAAGCAGCTTTCTGAGCTTTTGCGGGAGGTCCAGAGGGTGGTCGAGAGGAGTCGTGCCCAGTATATTCACAAGAGGAACTGTGTGTTCCTTTACGGGGGCATCCTTTGCAAAAATGCGTGCCAGTTCATAAAAAGCGTTTTCTGCACCTTTAATATATGAGCTCATTCCGTTGGTGCTTACCGCAAAGGATGGGATGCCTGTTCTTTCCCCCGCTTCATAGGCTATTGCATCCAGATCCACACCTGTCATTGCAGGCATAGGTGATGCGCAAAGGGCGATAAATCTCGGGGAGAGATGCTCTGCTGTTATGCACAGATCGTTTATGAGCTTCTCGTCATTGCCCATGACTGCATCACGCTCTGTGAGTGCCGATATGAAAACCATACTGTCCATATCATACCAGCGCGGTTCATCATGTGTGGTGTAAGTGGAATTACAGCCCGATGCGTCATGTATGACCGTCATGCCGCCGTATTCGTAAAGTGCGGAGCAGACTCCCGAAATATCCGCGGCGTAAATGGAGATGATCTTTGCTGTTCTGTCCATATCAAATAAGGCAGCTTTCGCAGCCAATTCCTTTCAGGCTGATGGTAATTTTAATGTCCTTTGGCCGGAGATATGCATCGCTTATTTGCCGAGCTATCCTTGCAATGCCGTCAAATCCGTACATCCCGCCGCCATCTGCGATGTTCACAAATCTTCTGCTGCCTGTAAAGTATGCAGCTTTCTGACCGATGCACAGATAGTCGCAGTTTTCGTTTTTGTCAGCAGCAAACCGCATTTCGGGAGAAACAGTAGGATAAACAAGTGTATCGGGATATTTCTCTTTCAGTATTTCAAATGCCTTCAGATCGGGTTTTGTGATATGATCGGCATATATGCGCTTTACATTGAACCCGTTTTCTGCCAGGAACAGTGCGAGCCCGAAAGGTCGGGGAACGGCTGTAAAATCGATGGCTACGGGGATATCTCCCACTGTGTCAAGAGCTAGCTTTATCTCATCCGCCGCTCTTTCCCGGTTTTGTTCTATGATCTTTTCGGAGTCCGCTTCTTTCAGCCCCAGCCGATGTGACAGGTCACGCAGACAGGTCATTATCTCATCTTCATCATAGCAAAGAGGATATTCGTGCCATTCTATCCCGAGTTTTTTGGAAAGCTGCCTTCCTGCCGCTGCTGACGTCGGCAGATATGAGATGAGCATGGATGCGCTGCCAAGCTGAAGATACTCATTATAGCTGACAGCATCGTTTATTTCCCATATCCTTTTGCCTGCTGCATGGATGAGTGTGAAAAGATCGGAAGTGGGGTCTGTTCTTCTGTCGCAGCCGATGAGCCCTATCAGATCATTATCCACAGGAAGCTTCTTTACAGGTGTGTAAAGGCTCACCTTCATCATGGCATCGGGTGACATGGACTTTCGCATGGTGGGTATCATGTAGCAGTTCACGAAGTCCGTACCCGGGAACTGCTCAGAGAGCTCATTCAGTATCACCGTAAAATCACAGCCCTCGAACATGTGCATACATGAAAGATAAACGAGCACACAGGGGGGCTTTTTTTCCATCTGGTCTAAGATATGGGCGACGCCCTCCACCACGCGGTTCTCCATCTCGCCGTTCCACATATCCTCTTCCCGCAGGGATACCCAGGACATACGCTCCATAGCGTTCATTTCAGCCGCTGTGAGCACTACGCCCCTGAGGCACCCCTGGGCACAAACATATATCTGATGTGCTTCGGGTATGAGCATACCCGTGTGGACTATATTCCATACTCCCCTTGCGGGTGCATTGTATTCAAGGCCTTCTCTGAAAGGATCGGGACTGTTTATATCGGAGATCTTAAGAGGATCTGCAACAGGTGTGTTTTTTATTTGTCTCAGCATAATCAGATGATCTTTTCCGCACATTCAAGGAGTATTTTGCTCACATCGCTGTCGGGGAACATCTGTGTGACAGTTTTGTGGGCTTCCTCTGCTCTGTCAAAAAGCGGGCTTCTCGGTATTTGCGCTGTTATCTCAGTGTCAAAATCGGATGCAAGCTCCTGCACTCTTTCATATTCGTTCTCAACGCCCCTGCAGTTGAGGATGATGCCTCCCAGCTTTGCATAGTCGCGTTTCCTGAAATTCTCTACCGCCATGGCTATGTTTGCGGCTGCATATATCGCCATTTTCTCTCCGGAGGTGACTATGTATATCTTGTCGGCATAGCCCTTTCGCATGGGCATAGTGAACCCGCCGCATACAACGTCCCCCAGAACATCGTATATTACGATATCGGGCTTGTATCGCTCGTAGGCGCCCTTTTCCTCCAGTGCTTCAAGAGCATTGATTATGCCTCTTCCTGCACATCCCAGTCCCGGGACAGGGCCTCCGGCCTCAACGCAGAATATGCCGCTGCTGCTTTCTCTGACTATGTCATCAAGGGAAAAAGCATTTCCACTGCGCACAAAGTCCAGTACCGTGGGTATGCGTTCACCGCCGCACAGCAGCGAGGTAGAATCCGCTTTCGGGTCACAGCCTATCTGCATGACCCTGTATCCTTTTTCGGCAAATGCAGTGCTCAGATTACATGAGATGGTAGATTTACCTATGCCGCCCTTGCCGTATATCGCTATTTTTTTCATGTCAGATTGTTCTTGAAATATGGTCTCCTCTGCCTGTCGTCACATTGTAGCCTATTGCAGTCATCCTGCGGTTTAGACAAGTCTTGCACTGTGAATAGCTGTCCTCGGTGCATATCTTGTTATCATATAGCATATATTTTTTCCTCACCGCTGTGGGGGAAAGATTGGGCATGATGACATTTGCCCCTGCCTTTACTCCCTCTTCACGCCCCATAGGATGTATCGTTCCTAAGGCGGTCGTAGCGGGCAGCAGCACCTGTGGCAGCATAAGTCGGCAAAGACTGAGAAGAAATAGTGTAAGTGTATATGATCCCCGGGGCATATCAGCAAAGGGAGTGTCACTGTGGGGCAGGAACGGGCCTATACCTATCATTTCGGGTTCAAACTCCCGCATGAACAGCATATCCTTTGCTATACAGGAACTGTCCTGATAAGGAGAGCCCACCATGATGCCGCATCCTACCTGATAACCCAGTTCTTTGAGATCATAAAGGCAGCGTATGCGGTTTTTACATGACATGCGCAGTGGGTGCAGCTTTCTGTAATGCTCCTCGTCGGCTGTTTCATGCCGCAGGAGATAACGGTCCGCTCCCGCTCTGCGGTATTCGCTGTATTCCTCATGGCTCTTTTCGCCTATGGAAAGAGTGACCGCGCAATCGGGGTATGTCTCTTTTATGCGTGAAACTATTCTGCATATATCCGCGCATGAATAACTGAGATCTTCACCGCTCTGGAGCACAAAGGTGTGAAACCCTGCTTCATAGCCCTCTTTGCAGCATTCGAATATCTCATCCTCGGTGAGCCTGTACAGGGAGAGCTTTTTGTTTGAACAGCGTATGCCGCAATAATAGCAGTCGTTTTTGCAGTGATTGGAAAACTCAACGATGCCCCTGATATAGATATCCTTGCCATAGATACTGTCGCAGACGGCTCTTGCACGTCCGGCGGCATAAAGCCTGTCTTCATCGGTAAATGTATCAAAAAGCTGTATCCACTGCTCCTTTTCAAGGGCATTTTCATTCCGGAGCAGATCTATAAGATGAATATTATCGTACATTATGTTGATATGGTGTCGGAAAGTTGAGGAAAAACGGACAGACTGCGTCTGAGTATGCCTTTCATAAAGGCGATTGCAGTGCCGTAATTGGTAAATGGTATCCCCTGATCCTCGGCACATTTCATGCGATAGATCATTTCACGGGGGCTCAGCATACACCCGCCGCAGTGGATGATAAGACTGTATTTTGAAAGGTCATCGGGAAATACGGTCCCGGAGGAGGTCTCTATGATTAGTTCTTTCCCTGTCCTTTCGCGAAGCCATGCGGGCAGTTTCACCGTTCCTATATCACCGCACTGTCTGTGATGGGTGCAGCCTTCGCTGATGAGTACGGTATCGCCGTCATTGAGTCTGTCTATGGCAATAACTCCCTTTACGGCAGTATCAAGAAAGCCCTTGTACCTTGCCATCAGTATGGAAAATGAAGTCAGCGGTATATCCTTGGGAGTGACGGCAGCCACCTTACCGAATGCTTGTGAATCCGTTATTACAAGATCGGGCTTTCTTCCGAGCTGTTCAAGGCATTCTGAAAGTTCGGTCTCTCTTGTGGTCACTGCGAAAGCGCCACTTTCAAGGATATCCCTTATCGCCTGCTGCTGTGGGAGTATGAGCCTTCCCTTCGGGGCAGACTCATCTATTGGGATGACGAGCACCACAAGATCTCCGTGGGCTATTATATCCCCTACCAGTCTTACGGCGTTTTCTTCAGGGCGGTATGCTGCTGCGATAAGTTCTTTTAATTTATTTATATTTATATTTTGGGCGGCACTTACAAATATTTCATCCGCCGTACATTCTGTATTTTCGTATCCCGCAAGGAGATCGCATTTGTTCCTTGCTGTGATATATGGGATCTTCTTTTCAACAAACAGACTTTTAAGCTGTGTTTCAAAAGGGCTTTCTTCCTGTGTACAGTCGGTTACGAGCACGGCTATATCCGTTTTATTGAGTATCTGTCTGGTCTTTTGTATGCGAAGGGAGCCCAGTGCCCCTTCATCATCTATCCCGGCGGTGTCTGTCAGCATCACGGGCCCTAAGGGCAGAAGCTCCATTGCCTTTGACACG
>JAFPYQ010000412.1 GCA_017394475.1 Oscillospiraceae bacterium
ACCAAGACCGCGAAAAAATCAACCTTTTTTATATATTCTCCGTTTTCTGACATCAAAAATTCACAAAATTACCTTTGACATTTAATGCTGTGCGTGATAAACTATTATCATGGTTTTCCCGATCTTATCCGCCGTATCATGACAGATCACAGCGGATCCTGTTGTAGAGGTGCATTATGAAAAAAACAGATATTACCAAACTTTCATTCGATCCCTTTGAGAAGATAGGCAAGGAATGGATGCTCGTAACATCAGGTGATATGAACAGTTTCAACACCATGACCGCTTCCTGGGGCTTCGCAGGGGTGATGTGGGGCAAGAACTGCGCAGTCACAGTTATACGCCATTCTCGTTATACCTATGAGTTCATGGAGAAAAATGAGTATTTCACACTTACGTTCTTCGATGAAAAATACCGTAAGGCTCTTAATGTATGCGGCAGTATTTCCGGAAGAGATACCGACAAAGTAAAGCAGGCTGACCTTACTCCCGTGGAGATCGATGGAAGCGTTTCCTTTAAGGAGGCATCACTTGTCCTTGTGTGCAGGAAGCTCTATGCACAGGATATGGATGTGCAGAACATCATCCCCGAACACCGCAAATGGTACGATAACGACGCAGTGCATAAGCAGTATATAGGTGAGATCGTTTCTGCGTATGTAAAGGAATGACGGGATGAACAGGATACAAAAACAAATCACGGCAGCTTTGGCTCTTATCATCCTTACATCCTGCGGCAGTACAGCACCGTCGCAGTCGGCAGATACTACGAACGCTGCAGTTTCGTCGGATACGACTGTCACAACAGCAGCCGAAACTGCAGTAACATCGGATACTGTGCCATCTGTCACAACTCCTGCAGCGCCTGCCGAGCCGGTTGATCTTTCCAAAGGCCTCACCGATGCCATGTATTCGAGAGCAGTTCTCAATACGGGCAACAGGGCAAGGCTCGCTGCTGTCATGAAAAGAGCAGAAAACGGCGAAAAAATAACCATCGGTACTATCGGCGGCTCTATAACCCAGGGCACGGCTGCATCAAACCAGAATACCTGTTATGCAGGGCTGTTCCGCCAATACTGGGAAGAAAAATTCCCCGATGCTGAGATCGAGCTTGTAAATGCCGGTATAGGAGGCACCAATTCATATTTAGGAGTACACAGGGCAGATGAACAGCTGCTGTCTTATTCTCCCGATGTGGTGATAGTGGAATTTTCTGTGAATGATACAGACATGGTAAGGAACAAATATTCCTATGACAGCCTTGTCCGCAAGATACTCACCTCCGAAAGCTCACCTGCCGTTATTCTGCTGTTTACGACCCAGGAAAACGGCACGAGCCTGCAGGATACTCATCTGCAGATAGGCATGGCGTATGATCTGCCCTGTCTTTCCTACCGCGAGGCAGTCTATCCCGAGGTGGCTGCAAAGACACTTGACTGGAAGGATATTTCTCCCGATAATATCCATCCCAATGATGTTGGTCACTCCCTTATAGGTCAGATAATTTCCCGCTACCTTGATGATGTGTATGCTGATATAGACAATATCGGAACAGATACTTCGTTCGATACACCCGCATTTACGGCAGATTATTATAAAAATGCAGAAATGCTGTCCTCTGCAGATATAGAACCTGTGGAGATGACAGGGTTTGAGAAAGGCACAAATAAAGTTTATCCCGTACTTTTCCCCGATAATTTTGTCACGGAGGATGAGGGTTATCTCAAATTTGAAACGGATTGCTCATGCCTTGGGATATTCTATCTGAAAACGGTAGACGGCAAGGGCGGTAAGTACGATGTGATAATAGACGGCGAGAGAAAAGGCGTTATTGATGCGAATTTCAAAGGCGGCTGGGGCAATTACGGAGAGACTACACAGATGCTCATGGGTAAGGAAAGCTCTCATCATACTGTTGAGATAAAACTGTCCGAAGGCAGCGAAAAGACTGCCATGACGATACTGGGCATAATGGAATCATAAGAATATCCGCAGATCATATCAAGGTCTGCGGATATTTTTAACTTTTGTTTTTCAGATATTCGAGGCCGTAAAATGCCTGCCCGACAGATATACCCCCGTCATTAGGCGGTA
>JAFPYQ010000413.1 GCA_017394475.1 Oscillospiraceae bacterium
CTTAAACAAAGTTTTTGGACTTATATAAAGCAAAAGCTTTTTCATGAGTGTCATATGCTATAGATTCCATTCATGCTGCTTTCTTCGCAGCAGCTTTTTCGCCGTTGCCGTTGATGACGTTTTTGCTGTAGTTTAAGCTGTAGCCAGATCCATTCCTCACTTTCTGCTGTTCAAAAAAAATGCTATCTCTTCAATATCATCGGAAAAGAGTACTCCATCAAAGTATTCACTTCTCCCGAATCCAATTTCAACAATATTTCTTATAACAGTCCTGAAGGGTTCATAGTACCCTTCGGTGTTGAAAAGAATTATCGAATCAGATACCACATCGAGACTTGACAGGGATAGGACTTCTGTTATCTCGTCCAGCGTTCCGATTCCTCCCGGAAGTGCTATAAAGGCGTCTGCCAGCTCAATCATCTTCGATTTTCTTTCTGCCATTGATGACGTATTGATACACTCCGTGAGCCCTGTATGCTTCCTTGCCTGAATCAGCGGCACATCAGGAAGCACACCTATCACTTTCCCTCCGTTATCAAGAGCTGAATCGGCCACCGCTCCCATCAGCCCCTTATTCGCGCCTCCATAGACAAGAGTATTTCCGCTTTCTCCTATCCACTTTCCCAGCTGCTTTGCTGCTTCTATGTATTTTTCATTATTTCCTGCAGAAGATCCACAATATACCGCTATATTCATATTCTTCTATCCCCTGTTCATTTTTGCCATGGAAGACAGCGTCGGAATGTGCATTGGACATACGTCCATGCAGGAAAGAACCTTTGAACAGCTGTTTGCGAAATGCTCGGCATAGGAGCTGCTGATATCCCGGGACTTATCCCTGTTGCGGGCTTTTACCAGATAACAGTCATTGGCATAAACAGCGCCATAAAATGATTTCCCGTTTGTATAATTGGGACAGATTTCAAGACACAGACCACACTTTAAGCAGTTGGCAACAAGGTACTGGTGCTCGTGGTTTTCTTTTTCTTTGGGATTGTATTCACCGATGTACACGTTGGTGCTCTTTAGTGTCTCGTGAATCACGCTCCTGTCCACAATAAGATCGTGAACCACAGAGAACTTTTTTAAGGGGCGAAGTACCACTTTATCCCCTTTGAGATTTTTGAGGAAAGTCTCGCAGGCAAGTGCAGGTGTATCATTTATAACCATGGCACAGGCACCGCACATTCCCTGAAGGCAGGAACACTCCCACCCGATGCGGTCTGTCTTTTCCCCGAGGTCGTTTATGATGTCGTCGCCGAAATTGAGTCTGTCCAGTACTCCGGCAACGGATATTTCCATGGTCCCTTCGTAGTTAAAGGACTCCCAATAGGGCTCTGTTTCAGGGGTCTTCTGTCGCAGAATTCTAATCTTCATAGGTATTCTCCCTGTCAAAGGTTACCTGCATATTTCCATCATTATAAGTAATGATCGTAGCAGCCCTGAACTCATCACCGGCCTCCGGATAGTCGCTTCTATAGTGGGCGCCGCGACTTTCTTTTCGTGCATCGGCACAGGTGAGTGCTGCAAGTGCCAGGGTCAGGATTCCGCATAAGCTGTAATTGGTGTATGCAGAAACGCTTGTATCATAATGTATACGGTCAGCAACTGACAGATAGTAGCGCACGTCCTCCATGCCCTTGGAAAGAGAATCCTCACAACGGACAATGCTCATGTGCTCCCGCATGGTGTCAGCAAGCATATCACGAATGTGCATTGCAGCAAATGGACTGTCGGCTTCAAGCATCTTTTTAAAGCTCTCCTGCTCAGCAAAAATATAACTCTCAAAATCAGCCCTCTTTCGTCCGACGCTTTCTCCGGAAATACTCTCTGCCGCAACCTTGCCGCTGTACATAGCCGACAGCAGCGAATTGCCCCCAAGTCGGTTTGCACCATGATAGATGGATGCGCATTCGCCCACAGCATACAGTCCCGGGATATTCGTCGAGTGATCCTTGTGCACAGCCAGCCCGCCCATGAAATAATGAACAGAAGGTGCCACAGGAGTCGGCTCTTTTGAAATATCAATTCCCCTGTACTTGGCGCAGATGTCGCGGACCTCCGGAAGCCTTGAATCGATGAGCTTCCTGTCCATAAATGAGATATCCAGGAACACATCCCTGCCGGTAGCGATGATCTCCCTTGAGATGAGATCGCGGGTCATGAGATTCCCCTTAGGTCCGTACTTATCCTCCATGAAAAAGACCTTTCGGTCTCCGTCCATGTAAAAGAGCCTTCCGCCCTCGCCACGGACCGCCTCCGAGATCAGCATTCTCTTCTGGGGCGTCTCCAGCGTAGTCGGATGGAACTGAATAAATTCCAGGTTCTTGAGGGCTGCGCCCTGCATGAAAAGACGTCCCACTGCATATCCGTCACACCTGCTTGACCCGGTTGTCTTGCCGAAAAGACTGTTCTGCCCGCCGGTCGCCATCACAATGGCGTCAGCATATACAGACACCAGGGTTCTTGCGTCTTCATTATAAAGAAGTGCGCCGTAGCAGCGGCCGTCACTTATAAGCCCCGAGTAAAAGTGATGCCTCATTATCCGGGTTATAAGCCCTGAAGCTTCGAACCTGCGGACCTCCATTATAAGTGCCGAGACAATGTGTTTACCTGTAGAAGAACCGCAGTAATGGGTCCTCTTGTAGCTCTGCCCGCCAAAAGCCCTGAGAAGGGGACGGTCTTTCTCATCCACAGAGAACACCGTCCCGATACGTTCCAGATAATGAATGATCTCTCTGGCATCCGAGCAAAGCCCTTCAACTGCATTTCTACCTGCCAGGTAAGCACCACCCTTAAGGGTATCCTCTATATGGCACTTAACGCTGTCACCCTCCTCATGCCTTTCGGTAACAGCATTTATCCCGCCTGCAGCCATTACAGACTGGGACTGCTCAGAGGGTCCGGGGGCAACGAGCCTTACCTTCATGCCAAGTTCTGCGCAGCGAATGGCGCACATCATTCCCGATATACCGTTTCCAATTATCAGAATTTCCTTCATGCACCGACCTCAGATATGTACAAACATTGACAGCTCACCCTTTACAACGGCAAAAGAAGTTACAAGCAAAAGAGCTGTCATCACCAAGGCTACTATCCTATCCGTAAGTCTGACTTTCTTTTCATCGACCAGCAAACCAAGTGTAATACATGCTTTGGAGAAAGAGATGGACGTGTGCACCGTAATAACCACATAAAAGAGAAGCTGCAGTACCATCAGAAGCGCAAAGCCGATCCAGATGCCGCTTTCCGATAAGCTTTTCATGGCTTCAAAGGTCTTAAGATGAACGATAAGAAGCGGAAAAATGAGAGCCGCCGAAATGCGCTGGATTATGGTCTTCCTGTTCTTTTGCGGATACAGATCAAGTCTTGTGCCGTCACCCAAAAGAAAGACAGCGCACATGCCACAGATTGCATGACCGCACATCAGCACCATAAGCGGCACGGAAGTAACAAGCTTAAGCGCCGGATTGTAATAGAAAGTCAGATAGCAAAAGCAGTTGTATGCCATATGCACTACCACGGCTATGGATGACAATA
>JAFPYQ010000414.1 GCA_017394475.1 Oscillospiraceae bacterium
CAAAGTCTGCACCTGCCTTGTCCAGTGCGGGTATGAGCATCTCATCGATTATCACCATGGGATCGGTGGTCTCCAACAGCTTTTCGGTGATCTCGGCACCTTCCTGTTTAAGTCCGCTCTGTACCGCATAGAGCAGCCCCTGAGGGCTCGCATCTGTCCCTGCCTTTGGTGCGGCAGCAGCGGCGGCGGGAGCAGTATTGTTATATGCCTTTATATACTCCACAGAATCCTTATCGATATTGGCAAGGAGCCTGTATGCCCTGACAGCACCTGTCATGGATGGGATATTCGGGTTTATTATAGGCAGATCGAGTCCCATGGTTAGGCACATCTGCAGGAAGTTTGAATTGACAAGCTCACGGTTTGGCAGACCAAAGGAGATATTCGATACACCGAGAACTGTTCTGAGCCCCAGTTCGGTCTTTACCCTGTGCAATGCCTTCACAGTCTCCATAACATTTGCCTGTTCTGCGGAGGCAGTAAGGGTAAGGCAGTCGATGAACACATCCTGCCTTGAGATACCGATGCTCACACAGCGGTCAAGTATCTTCCCGGCTATCTCAAAACGCTTTTCTGCAGTCTTTGGGATACCGTTCTCATCAAGTGTAAGACCGATGACGCAGGCACCATATTTCTTTACTATGGGTAGTATCCTTTGAAGTGACTGTTCTTCACCGTTCACAGAATTGACTATCGGCTTGCCGTTGTACACTCTGAGTGCACTTTCAAGCACCTCGGGAATAGTGGAATCTATCTGCAGAGGAAGGGGAGTGATGCCCTGCAAAGCCTTTATGGTCCTCACCATCATGGCACGTTCATCGATATCGGGCAGGCCTACATTCACGTCGAGTATCTCCGCACCCGCCTCCTGCTGTTCGATAGCCTGAGAAAGGATATAGTTTTTATCGTTGTTTTTGAGCGCCTCTTTGAATTTTTTCTTGCCCGTGGGATTTATGCGCTCGCCTATGATGCGTGGACCGTCTATTATGACAGTTTCCGTTCCCGAGCATATAGCAGTGGGTATATCCTTGCCGTGGTCTGTTTCCTCTTTGCGGGCAGCAAATCTCTTATCTGTCAGCAGTGTATTCAATTCACGGATATAGTCCGGGTCTGTGCCGCAGCATCCGCCTAAGAATTTTACTCCGGACTCCGCAAATTTCACTGCTGCCTCCGCAAAATCCCTGGCAGTGACATTGTATTTGTTTGTCATAGGATCGGGCAGACCCGCATTTGCCTTTGCAGCAAGAGGAAGATGCGTGAAATGCCCTATCTCCTGTATAAAGGGCAGCAGTTCATCAGGCCCGAGAGAACAGTTGACACCTATAACATCAGCACCGAGAGATGTGAGAGTAAGTGCCATAGATGAGCAGGAACAGCCTGTAAAAGTCCTGCCGTTGGCTTCAAAGCTCATAGTGCAGATAACAGGCTTGTCAGAGTTTTCCTTTGCCGCAAGGAGTGCTGCACGCAGCTCATAAATGTCCGTCATGGTCTCAAGGACGATAAGATCCGCATCCTCTCCTGCAATTATTATCTCCTTGAAGACATCATAGGCCTCCTCAAAGGTGAGGCTCCCCGTCGGTTCTATGAGCTTGCCGAGAGGACCTATATCAAGAGCAGCATAACAGGGATGGTCAGCCTTGGAACAGGCGTTCCTTGCAATGCTGACGCCCGCTTTCACTATCTGATCAACAGTGTACTCAGTCTTCTCCAGCTTGAAGCGGTTCACGCCGAATGTATCTGAATACACGATATCAGAGCCTGCGTTTATATATGCGGCATGTATCTCCTCTATCCTGGCGGGAGATGTGATATTCAGCAGTTCGGGGATCTCACCTGCGATTATGCCCTTTTTCTGCAGCATCGTACCCATGCCGCCGTCAAGGAAAATAAAGTCCTTTTCCTGCATCAGCCTCTGAAAGTCAAGAGTTCTGTCGCTCTTTCTGAAAAGGTCATAATCATAGGGCGGCTGGTAAAGTCTGTTTTCAAGAATATCGTTTGACACGGCTTTTCCTCCTTATCAGATCATCCGCAGTGGATACCGCGCTGCCTCATGGCACAGCTTTCTTTTGCCCTGCAAACTGAGCAGTCGCGGTGCTTCGGAGCGATCTCGGCATCGGATATGCCTATTATGGCGGTAATGGATTTCATAGGGGCGAGCAGACCCCCGGCTGTTATTGTCATTCCCGTGCGTTTCCCTGCATTCGTAATGTCAAGAAGACCCTGTTGATAGTCAAGAGAAAGATCGTCATATCCCGGAGAATATCTCCATGTAAGGGAATGGGACGGGTTTTCTCCCGATATCATCTCCTGCACGATGTCGGCACACTGTTCCACGGCAGAAGAACCGTAGGCATCAAATATCACTGCCTTTGCCATATCGGTTATCTGGGCTCTCCTAATCAGTGTATCAGCTGCAGCGCCGAGAGTGACACACATCACCGCAGCCACAGAGCATCCTTTCAGATGCTCATACAATGCATTTGAGCGAAGATTCAGCATCCCACCGAGATCCACTGTATCTGGAGCATCCATGGCAAGGTCAAAATATCTGTATGAATACGCGGGAGACACCGCAGCAAGAATCTCCTTTTCGCAGCTGTCAAGGAGTTCCCGTGCTGCGGCACTTATCTCACCGCTTTTGTATGAAAGATAACGCAGAGCCTGTTGGCGGTCTATGCTGTCAAGCTTTATCATAGTCATGCATCAGCCCTGGCCGTAATATGCATTCTTACCGTGCTTGCGCAGATAGTGTTTGTCAAGGAGCACCTGTGAAACAGGCTTTGCCTGGGGATCGATCATGAGGGCATGGAAGTTCATGAACGCAGCCTGTTCAAGGACAACGGAGTTATGAACAGCATTGAAGGGGTCTGTTCCCCATGTGAAGGGGCCGTGGTTCTTGGTGAGCACAGCAGGGATTGTCATGGGGTCTATGCCCTGGAATGCCTCGATTATTACCTTTCCTGTATTTTTCTCGTACTCACTGTTGATCTCCTCGGGAGTCATATCGCGGGTGCAGGGGATACTGCCGTAGAAATAGTCAGCCTGGGTCGTACCCATGACATCAACGCTCCTGCCGGCCTGAGCAAAGGAAACTGCCCATTTGCTATGAGTGTGTACTATACCGCCTATCTCCTTGAAGGCTCTGTACAGTTCGAGATGTGTAGGAGTATCACTGGAGGGACGGTATCTTCCCTCTACAACTTCACCTGTTTCAAGGCTCACTACCACCATATCATCGGAAGTCATGCCGTTATAATCCACTCCTGAGGGCTTGATGACCATATTTCCGCTCTCGCGGTCAACTCCTGATACATTTCCCCATGTAAATACAACAAGTCCGTATTCGGGCAGTAAAAGATTTGCTTTGCAAACTTCTTCCTTTAATTTTTCAAGCATTGTTATCCTCCGTTTTCACAAGTGCCAGTCCCCAGGTCTCCCATCTCCAGTAGGTGACGGTGCCGTCTGGGGCTGTGATAATTAGGTTGTTTTTTTCAGTCCTGAGAAATTCGCCCTGAACAGGCATCTGTGATGACATCCATATCGGGTGCAGTCTTTCGGGATCGTCGGTCTGCCAGTCATAGATGAAGATGTGTTCAGTCATCCGGTCATCGGTCTTGTTTTCTTTCCAGAATGGCCTGTGTTCGCCAAAACTGCCGATCTTCCAGACATTCAGCACCACTTCATCCTCATCGTCATGATCTGCATCATATATGAATATATCCGTCACCAGCCATTCGGGCTCATATACTATGCTGCCGCTGTCGGCGGTGAAGATGAGTTGCCCGTTGTCAAGTGATATGTCAACAGTTTCATCATCATTGACTGTGTGTATAACCGTCTTTTCAGCGAGAGTTCTCAGATGAGCCCATCGGGGGAGCATGGCGATAAGAGAACCTCTGTGTGTCATTGCTCCGCCCATGAGAGCAGTGGACAGAAGGGTCACTGCAGTTGTTTTCAGAACACACATCAGCTTATTTTTCCCATTCATATTTGTACTTTATATCAGAGTACCAGTCGGGGATGGGCTTTACCTTTTCAGGATCATATGTGGTGTTCCAGTCATCGTCATACTCAAATTGTATGCCCATGAGGATCCTCCACTCGGTATCCGTCATCCTTTCGTCGGCAGGCTGCTCAAACTGATAGAATGAGAATACGCTGCCGCTGGCTATCTTCAGCTGACCATCTACCTGAACGATGGTATAGATGGTGAAAGGATATGCAGTTCCCACTTCAAGGCAGGTAGCGCCGCTTCCGTCATCACCGCCGGGCTGTGTTGCTATATCAGCGATATATGCAGGCGGGTGATCCATTACATCATGATATTCTTCATCGGGATAATCAGCATCCATGGCATCCTGCCAGAAATGTTCGAGCTGGCCTCCGTATGTGCGGATAAGTTCAAATTCCTCATCTGTGGGGAGCTCTCCGTTCAGCTCTTTGAGGGCGATGGTCTTCAGCTTGCCGGAAAGATCACTGAGCAGCAGGAGATTCTCCATATCGTTGTCCTTGATCATTCCGAATTTGTCAAGGCCGTTAGCTGTCTGCTTTGACAGTGCTTCAAGGCGTGCAAATATAACAGGTTCACATTCAACATAGCCCCTGTCATCAAATTCTTCTTCGGGACCTGCGCCGCCCATCTCAGCCATTACCTGCTTATTGTAGAGCAGTGTAGCGTGTTTGAGTTCGGTATAGCTTCCGAGGAATGACAGCAGTGATTTGCGCTTCCATGCATCCGTGCGCATGAATGGCGGGTATGCTTCACTCTTGTCCTCTATCAGCGGCCTTATGGTATTGATCCAGGAGAAATACAGATTTGAATGCCATGTCGCATCATCTGTATCATTTACCATCTTGCGTGCTTTTCCCATCTGCTCATTAAAGTTTGGATAATCTGTCTTGCCCTCGCTCTCCAGAATGGAGAGTGCAGTGTCGGAACCCAGAGCAGCAGGGAAATCAAGGGCATCGGGGAGCATACGCTTTTTGCCTGTTTCCTCATTTTCTTTGACCTGCCTGAACACAAGTTGTGTGAACACAGCTTCATCAATGGAAAAACGCTGACCCATAAAGCGGAAGCCCTTCTGAGCAGCCTGTTGTTCCTCATCGGAGTCTGTTTCGAATACTATTGCACCGTTTACCTTAGGTGGCTCCACATTCTGACAAAGTTCATGATAAGCCTGCCATTCATCCGACTTTCCGATTATGTCATCAACAGTGACATTTTCGCCGTAAGCCGCATCTATCAGTGGCATGAATTCGTAATAACCGGTATCATCTGATTCACCTGCAAAGAAAGATGTCACCTGATAGATCTCAGACCACTGTTCAAGGTCCTCATTCATCGACATGGTTATGAGCATTGCAGTGCGGTTCAGTTCTTCGTCATCCGTTCTGAAAGCTATCCTGCCATACCACATCATAGCCTTGAAATACTTTTTGAGCTGCTCTGTGGATTCATAATTTCCGCGGGGTTTGTACTGTGAATAGTCCTCGGGTACATCACCCAGAAGGGGAGAAAAAGTTATTCCCGATTCTCCCTTTATAAGTTCGAGTTCCTCTGACGCAACAGACCACACCTCATCGGGAACGGAAACATCAGCACCCAGCAGTGACGCACCCACAGCAAAATATGCGAGCTCACGGGCAGCAGCAGTTTCCCATTCTGTGCCTTTGAGCTTATCATAGTGGAACTGTGCGGAATTGAGCATATTCTTAGATACTTCGAGGAGCTCATCACTCAGCACTTCGCTCTCTATGGTACGCATAAGGTGCATGAAATACACATTATAGGTGTGCATCAGTGAATCAACAGTGACATAATTTGCACGCAGCCAGTAACGGTTGTGCTCATATACCTCATAGAATTCTCCGCTGTCCTTGAGCAATATAAATCCGTTCTTGGCCAGCAGGGGGATCTTGTCCCTGTCATATTCATTGGCAAGGTCGTAATCGCCGAAATATACATTTGAAAGATCCTCGGCAGGCGTTATATAATCCACCTTCGGAGTGATGTCAAAATCCTCGGTGATGATCTCATCTCCAAGCAGTCTGGGGCGTTTCATAGTCCTGATATCCGCAAGGGAGACCTTTGCTTTTTCCGGTAATTTTTCTGTTGCAGCAGTTTCCGAGGCAGTTTCCGAAGCTGTAGTTCCCGCGGCTGTGGAAGTCACAGACTCAGCGGAAGTCTCTCTGGATGATGTCACAGTGGATGTGGATTGAGGCTGACCTGCAGCTGCTCCGCAGGCAGTTGAAAGCATCGCAACTACCGATATAAGTGCAATTATCTTTTTATTCATCAGTTCCTCCTGATCACAGAAGACCCCATATCAGATTCTGCATCCTGCGTGCAAAATCGCCGCATCCCTGGTAAAGCTGCTGCATAAACAGCACCAATCCAAGTTCTTCTGTTGGGTCTATCGAGAAATAACAGCCGAGAAGGCCGTCCCAGCCGTAGGTGTTCTCATGATAGAGCATCCCGGACTTGGTACGCTTTTCCATAACGCGCATCAGGGCACCATACCCTTGGCCGCGCATGGATTCCCAGCAGGCAGGGGCGGTCACGGCGGAGGGAACTATACACTGTCTCATAAAGCTGACAGTGTTTCTTCCCAGTATGTGAATACCATCCTTGTTGCCTTCTCCCATAAGCATTTTTACAAATTTTGTATAGTCACCGATGGTGGAGAATAATCCTGCTCCTCCGGATTCAAACACCGGCGGCTCGAATACATCGGTGATACAGAGCTCATTTACATTTTCGTGCTTCACGTTTTTTCCGTTTTCATCGAAACGGTAGCATGTCATGAGCCTGTCCGCCTTTTCTTTTGGGACATAGAAGTCCGTATCATACATATCCAGGCGATCGAATATGTTCTTTTTCAGGTAATCGCTGAAACGCATATCGCTGACCTGTTCAATAACAAAGGCAAGGACATCTGCGGATGAGCCGTATTCCCATTTTTCACCCGGGTCAAAGGACAGTGGGGCTTTTGCCATTTCCGAAATGAACTGTGCGGTAGTCCAGGGATCGCCATTTCTGATCCTCTCGGTCTGCTCTCCCCATATTCTCCCCATTTCTTTTCCGGCATGGGTATCATCGGGATATTTGAAACCCGATCTCATGGTGAGAAGATCGAGGATAGTCACATCCCGAGCAGGTTTTTCCAACTTCCCGTCCTTTGATACCATAAGATCCGAAAATGGTGTATAATACCATTTTAAGGGAAAATCCAGCTCTATCTTTCCGTTTTCCACCAGCTGCATTACCGCTGTGGCTGTTATGGGCTTGGTTAGAGAAAAAAGTCTGTATATACTGTCTTCCCGTACAGGTCTTTCGCCGTCCATAGTACCGAATGTACTGCTGTATACCGTTTTTCCCTTGTGTATCACATTCACTGCCATACCTGCGGGAAATCCCTTTGAAACATTATCCTGTATAAAACTGTCAAGTTTATCAAAATCCATATCCATTCACGTCCTGTTTTATGTAGGAGAAGAAAGAACGCACGATCCAGCCGATGCCTTCTGATGTGATGGCTGATTTCGTTCATTTTTTCCTCAACAAAGATCGTCGTCTTCTATTATACTATAATTTTCCGTGAATTT
Source organism: Oscillospiraceae bacterium (assembly GCA_017394475.1). GTDB lineage: Bacteria > Bacillota > Clostridia > Oscillospirales > Ruminococcaceae > Huintestinicola. The sequence continues at coordinate 7,606 of JAFPYQ010000414.1, forward strand.
CAAGCTATTTGGGATAAAATATAACAAAGTCCTATATATGGTGATGAAGTGTGATATAAACAATTAATGCAGGTATACAGAATGTACCGGGTACGGATTCTGCCTGCAGAAATAGCATTGACAAAAAACGCGTGAAATAGTATAATTGTAACATATCATATATACCATGAGCAGGAAAGAACGGTCAGGATGAGCAGATGTTATTTATGCCCGCGGAAATGCGGCACGGACAGAAGCGTAAATAAGGGCTATTGCGGGTGTACCGACAGGATACGGGCTGCAAAGGCATATCTTCATAAATGGGAGGAACCGTGTATATCCGGCACCCGCGGCTCGGGAACGATATTTTTTTCGGGATGCCCATTAAAATGTGTCTATTGCCAGAATTATGAGATATCCTGTGAGATGAAGGGTAAGGATATCACAGTACAGCGCCTTGCGGAGATAATTAAAGAAACTGCGGACAAGGGTCCGCACAATATAAATTTTGCCACAGGCACACACTATGTGCCGCAGATCATTACCGCACTGGACATCTGCAAAAAGGATATCCATATCCCCATCGTGTTCAACTGCGGCGGATATGAGCTGGAAAGCACGCTGGAGATGCTAAGGGGATATGTTGATATATTTATCCCCGATTTTAAATATTTCGATCC
>JAFPYQ010000415.1 GCA_017394475.1 Oscillospiraceae bacterium
CTCAGAAAGACCGATCTGTATATATCCATCGTGACAGCATCTTCTGTGCCCACTGCACTCAAATACCTTAAACAGGCAGGACTTGAAGGGCTCTTTGAGAATATCATATCCACCAAGGATATAGAAAGGGGAAAGCCATTCCCCGATGTATACCTTACCGCAGCGAAAAAGGCGGGCTTTGAGCCCTCGCAGTGCTATGCGGTGGAGGATTCTCCCAACGGCCTGAGATCAGCCAAGACAGCAGGCTGTGTCACCATCATGATACCCGATCTCACTCCCCTTGATGATGAGGTCAGACCCTACACCGACTATTGTGTGGGGGAACTTATAGACATATTCACAGTGCTCGATATGTAAAACAGAAAACAGGAAAAATGAAAGGAAGTGACGCGAATGGCATCACATTACAGCTTTTCACAGGTTACACCGCAGATAGAGGAGCTTGCAAAGCTCTGCATAAAAAACGGAAATATCGATCCTCAGCTCTATACAAAATATGAGGTAAAAAGAGGACTTCGTGACATCAACGGAAAGGGCGTTCTTGCAGGCCTTACAGAGATATCCGAGATAGTATCCTACATCGTTGAGGATAATGATATGATCCCATGTGAAGGCAAGCTTTTTTACAGAGGATACAATATAAATGACCTTGTGAACGGCTTCATAAACGACGGACGCTTCGGCTTTGAGGAGATAACATATCTTCTTCTCTTCGGCGTTCTTCCTATGAATAATGAACTCAATGCCTTCACCGATCTTCTTGCGGAATACAGAAAGCTCCCCACGGCATTTGTCCGCGATATCATGATGAAATCCCCGTCAAATGATATAATGAACAATATATCAAGAGGCGTTCTAACACTGTTTTCATACGATGACTATCCCAATGATACATCCATCCCCAATGTGCTGAGGCAGTCGCTGGAGCTCATCGCACTGATGCCCCTTATCTCGGTCTACGGTTATCAGGCAAAGCGCTATCTCAAAGACGGGGACAGCCTTGTGCTCCACATGCCGATGCCAGAGTATTCCACTGCGGAGAATATACTTCATATCCTGAGGCATGATTCGCAGTTCACGCCTCTTGAAGCAAAGGTGCTGGATATGGCTCTGGTGCTACATGCAGAGCACGGCGGAGGAAACAACTCCACCTTCACCACCCATGTTGTAACATCATCGGGAACGGATACATATTCAGCCATATCTGCAGCACTTGGTTCCCTTAAAGGTCCCAAGCACGGCGGAGCGAATGTGAAGGTATCGGAGATGTTCGAGAACATCAAGGAGAATGTCCGCGACTGGGAAGATGATGAGGAAGTATCCGCATATCTGCTCAAACTACTGAGAAAACAGGCGTTTGACCGCTCCGGTCTTATCTATGGTATGGGTCATGCAGTCTATTCCATATCAGACCCCAGAGCGAATATCCTGCATCACTATGTGGATAAGCTGGCAGCGGAAAAGGGCATGGAAAAGGAACTGGAGCTTTATCACACTGTTGAACGCCTGGCGCCTGCTGTGATCGGCAGTGAACGCCATATCTACAAGGGAGTTTCAGCAAATGTGGATTTCTACAGCGGATTTGTATACAGTATGCTCAACATTCCCACCGAGCTCTATACACCGCTTTTTGCCATAGCAAGAATAACAGGCTGGTCTGCTCACAGGATAGAGGAGCTTTCCAATGCAGGAAAGATAATCCGTCCCGCATACAAGAGCGTGAGCCAGCATCACGAATATATTCCCCTCAATCTGAGAGGGA
>JAFPYQ010000416.1 GCA_017394475.1 Oscillospiraceae bacterium
ATTATTTCCAGTGGAAGCTCAATTTCCAGGGCAGGATATCCCTTTTTTCAAGCATAATATTCGGCGCATTCTGTGTGCTGTATGTAAAGGGCGTGGAACCGCTCTCAGAGCTGATCCATGAGAAATTCCCGAAGGCAGCGGTGATATTTACCTTTGCGCTGGCGCTGATAAACCTCGGTGTATGTATATGGCGCTGGACAGCAGTCTGAAACGATGAGTTTTCCGCCGTGAGCGGTAAAAATATTATCTCCCGCATCTGCGGGAATGATGGAACTGTCGGGTAACTTATATGACTATTTATCTGTGCGGCTTTATGGGCTGCGGAAAATCGACGGTGGGCAAAATGCTCGCCAAGGAAACGGGTCTCAGATTCACCGATATGGATGCATACATCGTCCAGTGTGAAAGGATGAGCATACCCGATATCTTCTCCGAAATGGGAGAGGAGTATTTCAGGGCAAGGGAGAGCCGTGCCGTAAAGGAACTGGGAGACTTAGGCGGTATTATCGCCTGCGGCGGCGGAGCCATGCTCAAAAAGGAAAATTCCGACGCGGCGCAGACCTATGGCGCGGTGGTCTATCTCGATGTGCCCTTTGATATATGCTATGAGCGCATCAAGGATGATACGAACCGCCCTATTGTCATGCGCAGCACAAAGGCGGAGCTTTCGGATATCTATGAGAAAAGGAAAGCACTGTATACCGCACACTCCACACTGCAGATAGAAGCATCTGCAGCGCCTCTTGATGTGGTGCGGACGATCATAGACGAGCTCACTGTCAGAGGATTTATAAGATAACAAAGGAAGATAATGATGCCAAAGCTATACTACCTCGGCGTAGATGTCGGGTCCACCACGGTAAAGACGGTAATTCTTGACGAGGGGAAAATACTTTATTCAAAATATCAGAGACACTTTTCAAAGGTGCGTGAGACTACCGCGCAGCAGATAAAGGAGATAGGCGAGCTGTATCCCGATGCTCAGTTCAAGCTGGCGATAACGGGCTCTGCAGGTCTGGGTCTTGCCAACGGAGCAGGGCTGCCCTTTGTGCAGGAGGTACACTCCGCGTTCATCTCCGTAAAGCGTGATTATCCCGATGCAGACTGTGTTATAGAGCTCGGCGGCGAGGACGCAAAGCTCATATTCCTCACAGGCGGCGTGGAACAGAGGATGAACGGCTCCTGTGCAGGCGGCACGGGCGCATTCATCGACCAGATGGCAACACTGCTGGGCATCACCGTGGATGAGATGGATGAGCTGTCCTCCCACGCAGAAAAGCGCTACCCCATCGCATCAAGATGCGGCGTTTTCGCTAAATCCGATATACAGCCCCTTATCAACCAGGGTGCAAGGCGCGAGGATATCGCAGCCTCCATTTTTCAGGCAGTTGTGGATCAGACCGTAGCAGGCCTTGCACAGGGCCGTGAGATAAAGGGCAAGGTGCTGTTCCTGGGCGGCCCTCTCACATTCATAAAGGGACTGCGCAGGGCATTTGTGGAGACTCTGCAGCTCGATGAGAGCCACGCTGTATTCCCCGATAATGCACAGTGCTTCATGGCATACGGCTCCGCCCTCTATGCGGAGAAGACCGACAGCGATGCATACAAGGCAGATGAGATCGCAGACAAGATAGTTCACTCCAAGGTGAGCGATAATATAATCACCGGCAGAAGGCTTTTCGAGAACGAGAAGGAATATGAGGAATTCGTCACATCCCATGCCCGTTTCGACCTTCCCAGGGCAGATGAGGACAAATACACCGGGGATGTCTACCTCGGCGTCGATGCAGGCTCCACCACCACCAAGCTGGTGCTCATAACACCGGAGGGAGAGCTCCTCTACTCCCACTATCAGCCCAACAAGGGTCAGCCCCTTGATGTGGTGACAAAGCAGCTGCACAAGATATATGACAAGTTCGGCGACAGGATACGGATCCGTTCCTCTGCTGTAACAGGCTATGGTGAGGAACTGATAAAGGCAGGCCTCGGCATAGACTACGGACTTGTTGAGACCGTTGCCCATTACCGGGCAGCATCCTATTTCTGCCCCGATGTTGATTTTATCATAGACATCGGCGGTCAGGACATGAAGTGTTTCAAGATACGCAATCACGCCATAGACGGAATCATGCTCAATGAGGCCTGTTCCTCGGGCTGCGGCTCCTTCATCCAGACCTTTGCGGAGGCACTGGGCTATGATATAGCCGAATTTGCCAAGCTGGGACTTTATGCGAAGAACCCCGTTGACCTGGGCTCCCGCTGCACGGTGTTCATGAATTCCTCCGTAAAGCAGGCTCAGAAGGACGGTGCCACCGTTGAGGATATCTCTGCGGGACTTTCATCATCCATAATCAAAAATGCGATATACAAGGTAATAAGAGCCAACTCCGCAGACGAACTGGGCAGGAACATTGTCGTTCAGGGAGGAACATTCCTCAATGATGCCGTGCTCCGCGCATTCGAGCAGGAGATAGGCCATGAGGTGCTTCGACCTGCTGTTGCGGGACTTATGGGTGCTCTGGGTGCTGCACTCTATTCAAAGGATGCAGCCGCAAATGAGGGGCGCGAGTCTTCCACCGTTATAAGCGGGAAGGATCTCGATGAGTTCTCCTACAAATCAAAGCAGCTCAAGTGCGGCGGATGTACTGCCAACTGCCAGCTGAACCTTATCACCTTTAACGGCGGCAGGCGTTTTATCAGCGGCAACAAGTGCGAGAAGGGCGCGGGCATAAAGCAGACCGTAAAGGCTCCCTCGCTGTATGAGTACAAGTATGAAAAGCTGCTGGAGATAGCAAAGAAGCCGAACCCCACAAAGCCCCGTGCCGTGATAGGCATACCCTTCGTGCTCAATTACTATGAACAGCTCCCCTTCTGGAAGACTATGTTCAACAAGCTGGGTTTCTCTGTGATGCTTTCATCGGAAAGTACCAGAAAGACATATTTCAGAGGGCAGCACACCATCCCCTCGGATACTGTATGTTATCCCGCAAAGCTCGCTCACGGGCATATAATCGATCTGCTCGAAAGAGGCGTCGATCTGATATTCTACCCCTGCGAGACATATAATGTGGATGAGAAAAAGGGTGATAACTGCTATAACTGTCCTGTCGTTGCCTACTATCCCGAGCTGTTGAAAGCAAATATCCCGGGGCTGAATAATGACAACTTTATCCATCCTCACATGAACATCAACCTGAAAAGGCACATGGTACAGGCAATGTGCAAGGCATTTGCTAAGTACAAGCTGAAAAGGAAGGATGTTGAAGAGGCGTGGGAGGCTGCAACAAAGTCCCTCCGCGAATACCGCAGGGATATCGTCCGCAGAGGCCGTGAGATAATCAAGGAAGCACGCGAGATGAAGGTGCCCATAATAGTTCTCAGCGGCAGACCCTATCATCTTGATCCCGAGATAAACCACGGCATACACAAGCTGATAACCACTTTGAAAATGGCAGTGGTCACCGAGGACAGCGTGTGCGACCTGGCAGATACCCCGCTGCTCCATGTATTCAATCAGTGGACATACCATTCAAGACTGTACCGTGCGGCAAACTATGTAACCACACAGCCCGATATGCAGCTGGTACAGCTGGTATCCTTCGGCTGCGGCATAGATGCCATCACCACCGATGAGGTGCGTTCTCTCCTTGAAGCAAAGGGCAAGTTCTACACACAGCTCAAGATCGATGAGATAAGCAACCTTGGTGCTGTAAAGATAAGGCTGAGAAGCCTTGAGGCAGCTATCAAGGGGCAGAGCCATTAAATGACACGACCCGTGAGATCATCTCACGGGTCTGTTTTATAGCGGCAGAGAAGAGGGCAAAGAAGAACGGCAGGGCATTCGCCCTGCCGTTATGTCATCAGTTGGTTACTGTTACATATACAGAACTCTGCTGTCCTGTGAGTCTGTCATAGATATAGATAGTTGCAGTACCTACATTCTGGGGATATACATAAACTGTAACACCCGTGCCGTAATTTGAAGTGTATATCGACGCTACACTTGTGTCGGAGCTGGATATCTGCAGATTTCCGGTATAACCCGAAGTTACGGTGAATGACTGAGAGCTGCCGTATCTGCTGAGATTAACATTCGATGTGTTCACATAGAACTGGGACTGACCGGAGTTGCCGGTGTTTACTGAAACATAGACAGTCTTGGACTGGCCTGTATAGCTGTCGGTCACTGTGATGGTACAGCTGCTTGCAGCATAGCTCGTGCTGTTGGCTCTGATGACGATGGATGCTGTATTGTAGCTTGTAGAGCTTACATAAGCAGTAGCCACGCTGTCATTTGAAGAGTAAACATAGAGGCTGCCCATATTGCTGGATGTAGCTGTTATGGTCTGAGAAGTACCTGCGTTCAGGCTGACATTTGTAGTAGAAAGGGAGAGTCCCGAGCTGCCGCCACTTACGTTAACTGTGATGTACCTGGTATTGATCCTGTCACTTACGGTTATAGTAGCAGTACCGCTGGTATTACCGTATATAACGATGTTCGCACTGGATGCATTCTGAGAGGAAACATACGCAGATGCAACAGTTGAATTGGAGCTGCTTACAGTGATCTGATATGCGTTGCTGGAATTTGCAGTAACAGTGGTGGAAGTACCTGCGTTCATGCTTACGCTCGACTTGGAAACTGTAAGTGTACCGCTGTTGCCGACAGTAACAGTTACATAAGCAGTAGCCCTTGTGCTGTTATCGGTTATGGTCAGTGTGCATGTTCCGGTGGCATAGCCTGTAGTTACTGTGATGTTAGCTCTGTTGCTGTATGAGTAGTTGGTAGAAACAGTACCATAATCGATAGAGCTGTTGGAGCTGTTTACTGGGATGTTGTAGGGGTTGCTGCAGTTGGAAACTGTAAGAGTGCCTGTGCCGTAAGCTGCGAGGTTCAGAGAAGTGGGTGAAACAGCGAGAGAGCTGCCGGAAACTGTGATAGTAGCTCTTGCGTTCCTGCCTGTGTACCTGTCAGTGATAGTGATGGTAGCAGAACCGGATGCGATAGCATTTACTGTAACAGTTGCTCTGTTGCTGCTTGTAGCGTTGGAGTAAGCAGTAGCTACGGCGCTGTTGGAGCTCTGTACATCAATATAGTATGCATTATCGGCATTTACTGTGATAGTGCCTGTCCTGCCTGCGCTGAGGCTGAGGGTAGTGGGCGAGATGGTGAGACCGCCGCCTACGTTTATTGTGACTCTCTGGGACTTGTTGGTCCTGCTGTCGGTGATGGTGAGGTAAGTAGTACCTGCCTCGCGGCCTGTTACGCTCAGTGTAACTGAGCTTGTACCCTGATTTGTGATAGAGTAGTAAGCCTTGTTGTTGTCAGAGAACTGATAAGTGAGGTAACCGGGGTTTGAAGTGTTTACTGTGATGTTCTGAGAACTGTTCACATTCACGTTCACCGTGCTGGGTGATACTGTGAGGTTGCCGCCGAGAACATTGATGGTGATCCTTACGGACTTGCCTGTGGAGTAATCAGAAACTGTAAGATAAGCAGTACCTGCCTGACGGCCTGTGATGGTGAGGTTGACTCTGCCTGAGGTCTGGCTGCTTACAGAATAAGTAGCAATGTTCTGATCAGACATTGAGTAGTTCAGATTGTAGGGATTAGAGCAGTTGATAGCTACACTTGAGGAGCTGCCTGCATTTACCGAAACAGATGTGGGGGATGCGGAGAGTGTGCTGCCGCCGCCTACTGTAACGTTGATCGTGGTATAGATCCTCGAATCCTTGGTCATGTATACCTTTATGGTAGCTGTACCGGGATTGCGGGCGATGATCCTCAGCTGTGCCTTATCGTTCGAGAAGCTTGAAGAAGCCCATTTTGCATAAGCGACCGATGTATTGGAGCTGGTTGCCTTTACTGCGTGTGAACCCTTTGCTGTGATGGTGACGGTCTTCTGATCGCCTACATTGAGATTTGCAGTAGATGCGGAAGAACTTAACTTTCCGAGAACTACCTTTACGGTGCACTGGAGAGTAGCTCCGTCTACCTTAGCGGTGATGTAAGCAGTACCTGTTGCTTTACCTGTTACTTTACCGGATTTTGTTACGGTAGCGATGTTCTTGTTAGAACTTGACCACTTTACCGTACCGCTCGCTCCGGTTATTTTCAGATTTGTCGAATAGCCCTTGGTAAGGGTCACACTGGTCTTGTTGATCCCGAGTGCAGCGACTTCGCTCGCAGGGATCGCAAAGAGAAACAGGGTCATCAACAAAGTCATGAAAACGGCAGAAAAAGCCTTGAAATAACTTCGCTTTTGTGTCATTAATAATCCTCCTCCTGTTTTTGAGTTTTATCTTTCTTTTTTTGAATTATTATGGTATCACCGATAATAGTTCATCTTCAATTATAGCTCATAATTATTTTTTTGTCAAGCAAAAACTATGTTATTTGCCAAATTGTAACTTTATTTTGACACTCTCCCGACGTCCCGGAACGACCGGCGAAACGGATTGACAACATGGGGGAGAAAATGGTATAATCGGTAGTGAGGACAGAGAATGGATAACGATGTGCTGCCGCAATGGTCAGTGTCGTTTTTTCCGGGAAAGCGCGAAAGGGCTGTCACCTTGCGGCAACAGTCCTTTCGTGGGATCGGGGAGATGATAAAGCTGTCAAACTGTAGCTGTCGAGGTCACGGCCGCATCGGGAGCTGTGCTGTCTTTACGTCCTGCTTTTCTGCCGCCTCTGCCGAATTTTCCGCCCTTGTTCCCGTGAGGGTGTCCGGACTTTATTTCGGTCACGGTGCCGTTGGTATATACAACGGTGATGATGTCGCCTTCGGTGATGTCGGCAGCGGATGCTGCCTTACCGTCCTTCATTATGGTGATGCCGTTAAGGTCTATGACAGCGGTCTCACCGCTTTCCACGAAGTTTGCTGCCTTGTCCTTCTTCTGCACCTTGTCGGCTGCAGTATCTGCATCGGTGGATGCAGGGCGTTCCTTTCTTGCAGGCCTGCTGCCCTGTGCATCGGAGTTGTCGGCAGGAGGTGCTGGGAGCTGTCCATCTGCTGTTGCTGCGGGCTTTTCCTTCTTTTCGGGTCTCTGATCCTCACCGAATGCTACGGTGATGGAGGATGCACTTACAGCGGTGACCTTTGCAAACTTTATGGTCTGTGCAGACTGAGTTGCTGCAGGAGCCTCCGCAGTGTCGGCTGATACGCCCATAGGGAGAGCTGCCGCCATAGATGTTGCGATAAGTCCTGCTGCAAATACCTTTGCCAATGTTCTGATCTTCATAACAGATCCGTCCTTTCAAACTGTTTTTTTCGGGAACCGTTCCTCGGTTCTGTGTATATGATATACTATTTCCCTTAAAAAAACCTTAAAGATACCCACGGAACGAAAAAAATTTTTGGGGAACTGTGTTCCCATGTTTTAAGACTATTTTATGGTATATATAGTATGATAATAAAGGGGCATAGTACCCTTTCTGATGATCGGAGATGAAGATAATGAGAGTTCTTATAGTTGAGGATGAGGAAAGGCTTGCTGATGCCCTCGTCCAGATATTTGCCAGGAACAAGATGACGGCAGATGCCTCATATAACGGCATAGACGGCCTTGACAATGCCCTTTCGGGGATATATGACGTGATAGTGCTCGATATCATGCTCCCCGGGATGGATGGCATAGAGGTGGTCAGGAATATAAGAAAAGAGGGGATCAAGACCCCTGTGCTGCTGCTGACCGCAAAGGATGAGATATCCGACAAGGTAAAAGGGCTCGACAGCGGTGCGGATGATTACCTTACAAAGCCCTTTTCCACAGATGAGCTGCTGGCAAGGGTGCGCGCACTGGGCAGGCGGAGCACGGCAGACCTTGTGTGTGAGGATACTCTTTCCTTCGGTGACATATCCCTCGATATATCCACATATACCCTTTCCTGCGGGACAAATTCGGTCAAGCTGGGGCTCAAGGAGTTTTCCGTCATGGAGCTTTTCATGAAGAATCCCGGCAGAGTGCTGAGCAAAGAGACTATACTGCTGAAGATATGGGGATATGACTCGGATGCGGAGTACAACAATGTGGAGGTCTATATATCGTTCCTGCGTAAAAAGCTGGCATATATAAGATCGGGAGCATCCATAAAAACACAGCGCGGTATAGGCTACAGTCTGGAGTGACGGGAATGATAAAAAAGCTGAGGATACGGATAACCGCGGTGATCATGACAGGACTTACCATCCTTGTGGCAGCGGTCATCACGGGGATATATATATTTATGCTCCATTCCGAAACAGAGGAAACGGACAGGGCGGCAGATCTTGCGGTAAATGCAGTGCGGATGCACAGTGAAAAGGAGCCCCGCCCGCAGGCGCCCGACAGCCCCTCACCGACAGAGCCTGCAAGTCCCTCGGATCCGTCAAGGCGCAGCGATCCTCGCGCGGAGAGGGGCAGGTCATCCTCATCGAGGAACTGGATAATCGTGGTCATATCATCAAAGGGGACGGCGGATGAAGCGATTTTCAGCAGTCCCTACAACAGACCCGAAAATGAGGACGAAATACTGTCCTCTGCGGAAAATATCGCATTGCAGAACAGCGACAGCGGGTATATCACCCTTTCTGATGTATCTTACAGGTACTTTATCAGAAGATCGGCAGAAAAGACAAGGGTCGTCTTTATCGACCGCACGAACCAGACAGCCACCATGAGAAGGCTGCTGATAGTGCTGGTCATCGTCGGGATATGTGCCCTGTTCGTGCTGTTCCCCATAAGCATAATAGTATCGGGATGGATAGTAAGGCCCATCTCAAAGGCGTGGAACAATCAGAAGGAATTCTTCGCGAATGCCTCCCATGAGCTGAAAACACCGCTGACTGTCATATCCGCCAATCTTGATGTGATTCTTTCGGAGCCGGAAAAATCAGTCGCCCAACAGGAAAAATGGTTTGAATACATCAAGGCTGAGGCAGCCAAGATGGCAAAGCTCATAAACCAGATGCTCTATCTTTCCAGAGAGGACAGGGAAGAGTCAAAGATGCTGATGACAGAGCTTGATATGTCCGAACTGACAGAGGGAGCCTGCCTGGCACAGGAGGCTGTTGCCTTTGAAAAGGGGCATGCTCTTGTGACGGAAATAGAGCCCGGCATCCGCTGCAAAGGGGACAGGGAGCGGCTGACACAGCTTGTGAACATACTGATAGACAATGCCATATCCCATTCCACGGGAAAGGACGATATTACCGTAAGGCTCTGCCATAAGAAGAAGACGAATATACTCACCGTGTCAAACAGGGGCGAATACATCCCCCCGGAGGAGCTTTCCAAGCTGTTTGACAGATTCTACAGGACGGACAGGTCGCGTACCTCTGCCACAGGCGGTTTCGGGCTGGGGCTCTCCATCGCCGAAACTATCGCCAAGAACCACAAAGGGACGCTTACAGCCTCATCCGATACCGACGGGCTGACGACCTTCACCTTTGCATGGTAAAGACGCCGGCTGACATGAAATGGAGATATCATGGAAAAACGTATCGAAATAATCAAAGGGATCGTGGATGACTGGATGAGTTCGGAATTCGGTGCTCCCGTAACGGATGCCATGATAGATGAGTTCGAGAGGAAAATGGATATCGTCATCCCCGCATCATACAGGGATTTTCTCAACCAAGAAACAGTCCGCAAAAAAACGTTCGGGGAAATGACGACATTATGGCCGGCACAAAAAGAAAAAGGTACAGCACAGCAAGGACGAGGGCTTCTTTGAGTACTATGCAAAGGACAATGAGGCGTTCATCGGAGCGATAGCGCTCTCGGTCATTATCATGGCTGCCGCAGGCTTCTTCATATACTTGTTCGAGGGAGGGCACGCACTGTACAACGATGCCCCCTACAAGGCACAGGCGGATGCTGTGCTTGTCAGTGTTGACAAGTACGAGAAGGAGCAGGAGGTCCTCGACAACTACTACAAGGAGCTTCCTCCCGCGGAGAGAGAAAAGCATACCAAAGTGGAGAAATACACGCTCTATGTCCTTGACTGGGAATATGAGCTCAACGGGAAGACATATCACATAGAGGAGTCGGACAGGTATCTGAGCGGGTATGCGGTGGGCGACAAAAAGACTTTCAAGGTATACAGCTATGACGGCATCGAGTACAGGAAGGCCGCAGAGAACGGGCTCACCGATGTGATGCTGGGGTTGTGCCGCATCACATTTGCATTGCTTGCTGTGTTCATCGTCGGGATAGTTATTGCCAGGATAAAATATATGAAAAGCCGCGGAAGAAGATCCTCAGGCGGAGAATAAAAAGCATAGGACCCGGTCATTGTATGGTGACCGGGCCTTTTGTGCAGATCAATGTTACGGGAACAGTACGTCGTTTTCTTATAGGGAGAGAATGTGAGCGTTTCCGGAAGGTGTCAAAATAAGCACTTGATTTTTCTACCAAAATGGTGTATAATTTAAAAGCTGAGCGTACAGATCATATACGTTTTAAGCTTTACAGAATATGAAAGGAAATAAAATGGATTACTCAGAAGTATCGCTAAAAAAGCATTATCAGTGGAAGGGCAAGATAGAGGTCATCTGCCGCACACCACTTAAAACAAAGGAAGATCTTTCTCTGGCATATACCCCCGGTGTAGCGCGTCCCTGCCTTGAGATACAGAAGGATTATGACAAATCCTTTGAACTGACACGCCGCAGCAATCTGGTAGCTGTTATCACCGATGGCACTGCCGTGCTCGGACTCGGTGACATAGGCCCGGAAGCAGGTATGCCCGTTATGGAAGGCAAATGTGCCCTTTTCAAGGCATTTGGTGATGTGGATGCCATCCCCATCTGCATCCGCTCCAAGGATGTTGACGAGATAGTGCGCACTGTGAGCCTTATCAGCGGCTCATTCGGTGGTATAAACTTAGAGGACATATCCGCTCCCCGCTGCTTTGAGATAGAGCGCCGCCTCAAGGAAGTGTGCGATATCCCTGTTTTCCACGATGACCAGCATGGTACAGCAGTAGTGACCCTGGCTGCAATGATGAATGCTCTGAAGATCGTCGGAAAGAAGATAGAGGAAGTCAAGGTGGTCACCAGCGGTGCAGGTGCCGCAGGTATCGCTATCATCAAACTCCTTATATCTATGGGACTTGAAAATGTAATCATGTGCGACCGCAGCGGTACGATATATGAGGGACGAGATGGCCTGAATCCTCAGAAGCAGGAAATTGCACGGCTCACCAACAGAGAGAAGCTCAAAGGCAGCCTTGCAGATGCGGTAAAGGGTGCGGATGTATTTATCGGCATTTCCGCTCCCGGTACTCTTACAAAGGATATGGTCCGTTCCATGAACAAGGATCCCATCATCTTCCCTATGGCGAACCCCGATCCCGAGATAACTCCCGAGGATGCAAAGGAAGCAGGTGCTGCGATCATAGGTACAGGCAGATCGGATTATCCCAATCAGATAAACAATGTCCTCGCATTTCCGGGCATATTCAGGGGTGCGCTTGATGTAAGAGCGCGTGAGATCAACGACCAGATGAAGATAGCCGCTGCGAAGGCGATCGCATGGTCGGTGCTCGACTATGAACTTTCACCCGAATATATCATCCCGTCTGCTCTTGATAAGAATATTGCAGAAGTAGTCGCAGAAGCCGTTGCGGAAGCAGCAGTCAAGACGGGCGTGAACAGGATCCCGAAAACCTATTGATGATCGGGTATCATGAAGATATACTTGTTCAGTATCCCTGTTCTTTCAAGGGGAACGCCTGAGTTCTGATAGCTGCTGTCTGCGGCAGAATAACATCCCCGAAGTGTTGGCTTCGGGGATGTCTTTATACATCTGTGTAGTCGGTACCACTTGTGAAGGTCATTGTTTTAAGTGCGAGAGCGGTGCTGATATCACACTCAGCTGATTTCCTTGCCGCATTTGGTGTATATATAGACCCTTTCAGAATGATCAGGATCATATTTTGTATGGTCGTATACATAATTATGATGTCCGCCATCGATACAGGCATCGTGAAATTCTTCATATCTTACTTCTGCAAGGGCACACCAATCATTTGACCAGCACCAGGGAGAAGCGGAAAGCAAGGCTCTGCATACCCGAGAAAATCGCCCGAAGCGCATTTTGAGGCTTCGGGCGGTGCTGTTGTCTGTTAAGGTTCATATCCTGCGTGAACGTAGATATCCATATATACGACCCCGTTCTTTTCGTATTCGTACTCAAAGCAACCTATTATGTCATCGGGGGCCTTTTCGCCGTTCCTGTGCGTTTTCAGGAATTCCATTATGTGCTTGTACCCGGCTGGGATCCTCTCAAATGGCTGGACAAAAGGTTCTTTCACGGTTATGACGGCGTAGTCTGCTGCAGGATTGCTGCAATACTCCACATTTCCGTAGTCGGTGCGGAAGTCCTCGGGGAGGATGTATGCAGCCGCATAGCCGTGAAGTCCGAATCGTATCTGCTGTTCCTGCGATACATATGGAAAATCCCAGCCTATCAGCCTGGCATCGGGATGTGCTGCCAGCAGGCCGCTCATTCTGCCCCAGTTTTTCATGTGCTCCTGTACATCCGCTTCGGGTTCGGGCGATATCATGATATATTTTGCCATCCTGAATGCGGGCACTTTTTTTATCACTACCTCGGAATATATCTCGCCCTTAGCGGACATATCCTCCCGCACAAGCTCATCGAGCTTGCAGGAAAACACCTGACAGATCTCTGTCAGCGTATTCAGCTCCGGCGTTGCTTCTTCGGATTCCCACCGTGAAACGGTCTGCCTGGTTACGTTCATCATTTCGGCGAACTGTTCCTGTGTGAGCTTTTTCTGCCTGCGCAGAAAACTGATATTACTGCCTAAAAACATACTCTCAGCTCCTGTTGTTGATCTGATCATAAGCGCCCTGACCTGATATGATTATAGCACATAACGGCGGACATTACAACCACCTGTTATGTGCTTTTCAGGCTTTTTGTGCAACACGGTGCGTTACATCACAGTACTTTATCCGTGCTATATCGAAGCGTATAGTGCGACATCATCTAAAAGATCACACAACTGAAAACGCCCCTTTGCCGATACAGAGCAATAAGGGGCGTTGTGTCCGGGTGGACAGATACACAAGAGCATTACTTCAAAGCCAGTAATTTCTCCTGTGTGGCAGAAAGTACCGCTGCAGAACCATCGGTCAGCAGACCATCCTCGGTCAGCAACGGAGTATCGAGCACGGATTTTATCGTAACGGCGATACTTGCGCAGGATGCTATGGCCTTTTTTGCATCGGTGGGGTATGTGCTGTAATCATCGCCCAGTGTCCCGATGGTCTCCTCCATCTTCCAGATGAGCGGAAGGAAATATGAATCGAGCCTTGCCAGCAGGTCATAGAACATATATGTCCTGCGGCGTATGGCTTCGCATTGCAGGGATGCTGCAGAAAGCTCCTCGGATATCCGTATTGCCTCAAATTTGTTGGTGTATGCCTGGTCAAGGTTTTTCTCAGCTGCTTTGCCTGCTGCGAGCCCCACGACCATCAGGGCAGGCCCCGCCACAAGACCGCCCAGTACCACCGAGCCCAGCGCCATTCCGCCGCCGCCTGCTGCGATCGCACCGCCGCCAAAGAATGCAAGTGTGGCGTTCGTTGCAGCCGCGCCGCTGAGGGAGGCTATCGCTGTCCCTGTGGAGGCTGCTGCGATGGTCTGGACTGCGCCGTATGCTCCCAGTGCGGTCAGTGCCCCGCCGGCACTTCCCGCGGCGATACCGCCTGTGACAGCTCCCGCAAAGCTTACCAGCTCCCGCATTTCGTCAAATTCTTTTTTGTCTATATGAAAATGTTTCAGATCGTCTATCTCCACATTGTCCCTGAAATCAACGTTCTTGATGCGGGAAAAGGAGTCAAGGAAGGCCTGCATATCGGAATTCAGGACGCTCAGCTTGATCTGGCCGAGGCTTTCAAGAGCCTTTCCGCAGGCTGTCCTCTGCAGGTCGATGGTCTCGGCAGCATTCTGCACCAATGAATTGGCATCATTGTTTATCTGTCGGGCGTTTGCATTGTCAATACCCGCTTTCACACCTGTTCCGATGCCTACCGCTCCTGTTGCAGCAGCGATCCCTATAAAAAGAATGGGCAAAGGCATAATGCTACCTCCTTATAATGATATCAGAGCATTGATGCTCTCGCTGATGACAGCTTTCCGCTTTTCGAGCTCCTTTACTCTTTGCTCGATGACAAGATACGGCCTGTCGGTGGTCTTGATCCAGTTAAGCTCATGTTCTACCTCGAAGAGCGCCTGTGCAGTGCTCTCCATTTCAAGGAAAACGTTCTTGTCCACGTTCAGCCGCCTTACGGTGTGCTTGAGCAGCTTTTTCTCCACATCATCGTAATCATTTCCGGTATATGCAACGGTGAGCATGTTCCATATCAGCATTTTTGGAGTGATGACAGCCTTTTCTGCGATGGAGGAGGCGCTCAGTGCATCATCCACACCGGTCTTGGCTACTTCAAAGTAATCTTCCTCGTCAATGGCCGTGTTCAGTATGGTCTTGCATTCGGATATTATGAATTCAAGATCATTCTCATGCCCGGGATCCAGACTTTCATAGATCTGATCGAACATCTCGGATTCGTTGTCATCGACTGTCCCGTCAACGGCTATCAGGAAATAGAGTATTTTGAGGACGCTCTTGGTCGATATGGTGTTGCTTATGGGGGCGGAGCTTGCAGCTGGAGCATTCGGGCGAGGCATGGAACGCGCTTCTTCGTTATGAGGGAAAGAAAAGTTCTTCTTTGCCGAATCATAGAGATCCTGAGCGGTGTTCCCGAATGCCTGACCCACATTCTTGGCAAATCTCCCGGCGCCTGCAAGGAAATCCGGGGAACCTTCATTGCCTGCATTGGGTGTGCTGCCCGGGTTATAGGCATTGTGGGCAGTGCCGTATGTATCATCGTTATCAACGGTCACCACTTTGATATTAGGCTCGCCCGCGTTATAGTTATTGTAGTTGTTATTATAGTTGTTGTTGTTATTATAGTTATTGTTGTTGTAATTATTGTTATTGTAGTTATTGTACTGTGGTTCATTCTGGGGAGTCTCTGCCTCTGTTTTTACTTTGTCTATGGCATCTCCTACCTTACCGGCGAGGTTCCCTATCCCCATTGCTGCGAGCTCAGCGCCGCCTGCAGCTGCGTATGCTGCCTTTTCGGCAGCTTTTCCGACTCCTTTGGCGAATTTATCAACGTTGAATTTAAATGCCATGATAACCTCCTATAGGATGAGATCCATATCCGATCCCATCAGTTCGTCAAATTCCTGTTGGTTTGTGAATTGTGGTTCCCTGCCGAGTACGCGCTGGATAACAACATTCCCTCCGATGACCCTATCTGCATCGACGGTACTGAGTCCGTCCCGCATCATGTCAAGGCCTGTGAGGAACTGAGTGATGTCCTCGGCAATATATTCTGTAAGGCGCGCATTCAGCGCTGCCTTGTATTCTTCTATGATCTGTACAGCTTGTGCGGTCACTGCATGGGTCAGCAGCATTTTTTCATGGATGAGTTCTGCTTCTTCAGACTCTGCGGAGATCTCTCTGATGACAGACAGCCCGGCTTTTCCTGCACCAACGAAATTGAACCTTGATGCAAATCTGCATGAGAATATCACCCAGTTGCCGCCGGATTCCACTGCCGCGTGAATGGCTGCATCTGCGGTGTCAGCCACTGTGAATGTCAGACTTGATACTGTTATCATTCTTTCGATAGTGCGGTTGCCGAATGGTATAATATTTTTCCAGTCAATACCCATTAAACCGTTATGTTCTTTTATTTCTCCCGCAAGCCTTGAAATAAAAAAGAATGACCTTACAAATACCTCGTTGATTATTACGGGAACACTTTGCTTTGTTAGAACACTGTATATCGGTATTTCGGAACGAAGATTGACTTTACCATCCACATAGAGAGAATTGAGTGCAGCAGGTAATCCGCTGTCTTTGAGGATAGGCAGGGAAGCGAGTTCATACATCAGTGACAGAAAAACTCCGGGAATCCCCATTCCTGCTCCCGCAGTCTGCTTAGAACCTCCCATCTCGCTTACAAGATGACCGAACCAATTATCTGCACATTTTATCACTTCAATTATCATTGGAGATGAGGCGATGATGTGAATGAGGGTTTTGAGCGTTCCGGGTATCTCTGTGTCTGCATCATCTTCGTATTTCTTTTCTGCCAGAAGTGCAAGCCAATTAAGCACACCGGTGATCAGTGCAGCGATAACTATTGCTATAATATCATCTTTTGTTGTTTCAACGAAGATGAAATGCCATTCTCCATCCTTATTTACAAATGTACCTATTCTCAGGAATTGCACCATTAAGGCGGATACAAGACCTAATGGCGTAGGATGATGGGCAAGATCGGCAAGATGATGATTTTTGGCAGACACCCCTATATCGGCACCGCTCCACACATTATCCTGGGCTACTGTGAACTCTTTTTCAAGACTGGCGATGGTGTCTTTAAGGTGCTGTCCTTTTATGCCCCGTGATTCTGCATAGTTCTCGATGAAATTGTTTACCTGTTTATGAGATATCCCGATATCATTTTTGGAAATTTTTATTTCCCCGACATATATCGAGTCCACGATACCTGCAAAGATGCCGC
>JAFPYQ010000417.1 GCA_017394475.1 Oscillospiraceae bacterium
ACAGGTGTGACGAGCATTGCCTTCGTCGTGATCTTCATCACCTTTATGATTTCCATTATTTCCAGGTATGTACTGCGTGTTCCGGTGACATGGACCTATGAGATATCTATTTTGGGATATATGTGGACAATGTTTTTCGGGGTCGGGAGGGCTATTGACAATGATGAGCATGTGGTGTTCAGTCTTGTATATGACAAGCAGTCCCCCAAAGGAAAACGCTTCTGTCTGATCCTTTACAACTGCATGCTGACGATACTTTTGCTTATAGCGTTTATACCCTGTGTGCAGGCCATGATGAAAAGCACCATGACGACCGGTGTGCTTAAGCTTCCCTATAAGTTCGTTTTCTCACCTTTCTTTTTTATGATGGTCGAGATCATAGTGAAATCCGGACGAAATGTATTTAAAGCGCTGAAGATGGATGTAAACGGGCCGCAGAAGGAGGGTGAAACGGTATGAACTGGGCTATTTTACTGTTATTTGCTTTGATGGCGGTATGCTTTATCATCAGGATGCCGATATCCTTTTCCATGCTGGTCGCTTCCATCGGATATATTCTGATCACCCGCCCCGGAGACCTCGGAGAGGTTTTCTCCGTGATCACCGGCAATATGTTTTCAAACTATACGATGCTTGCCGCCCCGTTATTCATCTTTATGGCAAATGTCATGAACGAGAGCGAGGTAACGGACAAGATGTTTGCCTTCTGCAACGGCCTGCTGGGCAAATTGAAGGGCGGAACCGCACAGGTAAATGTTCTGATATCTCTGATCTTTTCCGGTATGACCGGCTCTGCGATCGCGGACGCTTCCGGGATCGGAACGATGGAGATCGAACAGATGAAAAAGGAGGGCTATGACGCGGAGTTTTCATGCGCAATTACCGCTGCGTCCGCTACGGTCGGCCCCATATTCCCGCCTTCCATCCCCATGATCATATATGCGATGCTTTCGGGGGCTTCCATCGGAAAGCTGTTTATGGGAGGTATGGTACCGGGCGTGCTGCTCGCGCTTCTCCTGGGTATCTATGTAGGCTTCATCTCCTATAAGAGAAATTACCCTGCCGGTGTGATAATGAGCCGCAGGGATTTCGGGATCGCCACCTTAAAGGCACTTCCGGCGCTTCTTACTGTCCTCATCCTTCTCGGCGGGATATATACGGGAGTCTGTACCCCTACTGAGGCCGGGGCCCTGGCTTCTGCCTACGCCATTCTGATCTCTACAGTGATCTACAGGACGATGGGGCCCGCGAAGCTTTGGAAGGTCATAAAGCAGTCAGCGGCAAATACGGCCACACTGGCGCTCCTTACCGGGACTTCGATGCTCTTTTCCTATATCATTTCCAGGGAGCAGGTTTCGCAGGCCATCGCAGAGGCGGTGCTTGGAATAACGGATAACAAATATATCTTTCTGCTTGTTGTGAACATTGTATTTCTGCTATTGGGCTGCATCATGGATGTCAGCACCATCCAGCTAGTCTTTGTGCCGATGATTCTGCCCCTTGTAAAGCTCATGGGAATAGATCTGGTACATTTCGGAGTCATTATCTGCTTCAACATGATGATAGGGCTGTCCACGCCTCCCTTCGGGATGCTGCTCTTTATTGTGGCCGGCATCGGAAAATGCAAGATGGCGGGGGTGATCAGGGAGATCATTCCCATGGTCGCGATCATGATCGGACTGCTGCTTGTTCTTACCTATGTACCGCAGATAGTGATGTTCATTCCGAACCATGTTCACTGACGGGCTGTTTCGGCAGAGCCGAAAAGTACATATGTCGGATGTCCGGAGTTTAAGAAAAAGTATATTGCGTACAGTATATAAAAATGAGGTGAAAAATGATAACGGATACAATCGGTCGGCTTTCCCGGTATAAGGGGATTCCCGAGCTGAAAGAACTGGCGGAATACATAGAGGCCAATGATCTCAATTCGCTGCCCGTAGGAAGAACGGATATCAAAGGAGACGAGCTCTATGTTATGATCCAGATCTACAATACCAGGGACGAGAAGGATACAAGGCCCGAGGCTCATGACAGATATATCGATCTTCAGTATATGCTGGAGGGAGAGGAATATATAGGCTATGCGGAAAGGGAGGCCCTCGGCGCTCCGGTGGAAAGCAGAGAAGAGGATGATGTTTGCTTTTTTGAGGGAAAGACCTGCAAACTGCTCATAAAAAGCGGTTCCTTCGGGATATTTTTTCCGGAAGATATTCATGAGCCCTGCATTGCGGCGGGGGAGAGCCGGCAGGTAAAAAAGGCGGTTTTTAAGATCAGATGCAGGACGTGAAGCAGTACATACAGGACAGAGTAAAGAGTTACTATTCACAGCCTTTTGGGCTGTGATAGTAACGGGTTTTGCCATTAAAAATCGCCTTCGGCGATGGGCAAAACCCATCTCAAGCCATAAGTTGTGGCCCGTAATCGCGCAGCAAGTGCGCGATTCGGCTGTGAAT
>JAFPYQ010000418.1 GCA_017394475.1 Oscillospiraceae bacterium
CAATCTGCATATTTGTATAATATTTTGCAGCTTTGTCCAGTGTATATCTTGACAAATCGCAATTATTTTGCTATACTTATATAAGTACACACACCCAACCACCGGAAGGGGCATAGTTTGCGGTCATTCCGCAAAATAATGCAAAAACTGCCGCAATAGTCTATTTTTTGTAATTACAAGACAGGAAGATGCCCGTTCAGATCAAAAACAGATAAGGAGCTAAGATATGGAACAAAGCGGATTCATTCAACTGAAAACCATCCCGATATACACAAAGACGCTCGTTATGCTGTCTGCCATGAATGATGATAAAATAACAGCGATCATAAAAAGCACAGCGCAATATTTTATCGGCGGTGTATCGCCTGTTATGGATGATCCTTTATCTCAGATGCTTGTCAATGAGATGTGCGAGTGTATAGACAAGGCGGAAGAAAACAGAGCCAAAAAGTCCAGGGCAGGCAAAAAAGGGATGGAAAAACGATATAATCCCGACACTGATACAACACAGTCACAAGATACTTACAGCGATGATACAACAGAGTTACAAGATACTTGTAACAGTGATACAACACAGTTACAAGATAGTTATAACTATACATATACTAAAACTAATACTAAAACTAAAAATAATAAAAATACAGATACCAAGACGGAAAAATATATTATGTCGGGCAGAGCCCCTGTCGCCGTAAACGGCGACGATGCGCGTGAGACCGAGCGCTTTTCGGATGAGATAAATGATATCGTGGAGTATCTCAACGAGAAAACAGGAAAGCATTATTCACCCAAAGCGGAAGCTACACGCAAACACATACGCAGAAGGATGGAAGATGGCTACACGGTGGATGACTTCAGAAGGGCGATAGACAACAAGACGGCTCAGTGGCTGGGTACTGATATGGAGCGATACCTCAGACCAACAACGCTTTTCAATTCCGAAAAGTTCGAGGGGTATGCAAATGAAATAACGCCCATGCAGGAACCTAAGACCAAGATGCGTGAGGACTGTGAGAAGATCATGGGTTGGCTTGAAAGGAGACAGCAGAGGGCAGATGTCCCATCTGAAATGACCGTCCCCATATAAGATCAGCAGGAGAATGGTCTCCTGCTGAATATAAGGGATAGAACGGCTGTGATCTGCTGCAGCGGATCATCTTTCACCGCGCAGTATGCCGTAATAGCTTGCATCACAGATACCTGTGTTGTTCCTGTCGCCCATTCTGAGCGTGCCCTCATACTGCATACCGCATTTTTTCATCACCATACCGGAATGAGGGTTGTTCGTGTCATGCCTTGCTTCTACACGGTCTGCGCCCACTTCATCAAAGAAATAATCTATCACCGCTTTGAGCGCCTCTGAGGTATAGCCTTGATGCCACCACTTTTTACCTATGCAATAGCCGATATGTGCGGCGTTTATCGCTTCCTTTATTTCTACCGCAGCCATACTTCCTATGGGTTCGGAAAGATCCTTAGGCACTATCGCCCACTGATAGAAATCATCTTTGCTGTACCGCTCCACCCAGCCGGCAATTATCGCCTTTGTCACCTCGACAGCAGGATGGGCAGGCCATGTGAGGAACTTTGTCACGTCACTGTCGGATGCCCAGTTGTTGAACATATCCTGCGCATCACCGATGACAAATCTCCTCAGTATCAGTCTTTCGGTCTCTATCTGTTTTGTTCCGCAGTGTCTCATATCTCCTCATTTCTTGTCAACAGTGATCTCAAACGGTGTGACAGGCAGCCCGTCATAGATAAGGTCTATATCGGCAGGATCGTTTTTCCAGAGATAGCGCACCTTTTCGGGTGTGATATCCTTGTCAAAGGTAAGTATGACATTACCACCGTCGCACTTTGCATCCGCTCTCACGATAGTTCTGCATACACTGTCCTGACCCACTATCTCAAAGTATTCCGCACGGTCATTCTTCAAGGTCATATTGTCAGTGCCGCTGAATGTGATGAGCACAGTGCCCTCCGAAACATATTCCGCCTTTACGGGATACGTCTGCCCGGGGCAGGTATCGTCATCATAGATGAGCTTTTCTGCGCAGTATGCAAGGCGCTTGCCCACATCCCACTTATCAAGGGGATGAAGATCGTAGGATTCGCCTGTATCTATCGTCACAGCCATGGCAGTTTTCGGTATCGAAAGGCACTTGCGCTGTGCCTCACGCAGATTTGCCCAGTGGGCGGGCACCATGTTCCCCAGCGGGTCGGCAAAGTTCGGGAGCTGTGCAAAGATGACAGGTATCTCATATCCGCAGCGTTCACGGTACATCTTCACAAATTCCTCGAACAGCATGGGATATCTCTTGTAATCGCCGTTTGATTCCGCCTGGTACCATAAGAGCCCCGCAAAGCGGATGGGGAAGGCAGGTGCGGTGAGTGCCGCATACATGGAAAGGGGCGTACCCTGAAAGAATGTCCCGGGTATGGCAGGCTCAACCTTTGCGGCGATGATATACTCCCATCTGCCCGAAAGGTCGATGAGGGTCTTTCCCAGCTTAAGGCAATACCTCTTTTTCGGAACGAACGCTCCCATGCCGTTATTCACCTGAAGGCGGATGAATACAGTATTTTCGCCATGGTGAAGTATATCCTTGTCAAAACGGTACACTCTGGGGGGATACATATAGCCGGTCTCCCCTACCTTCTGACCGTTTACATACACGATATCCGCATCTATGATCGCACCGAGTATCAGCACGGGATCATCAAGGGATACATCATCGGGGATGACAAATGTTTTTCTGAACCAGACCTTTCCGCAAAAGCCCTTCAGCGCAGGCTCATCCCTGAAAGAAAAGGGTATGGTACACTCGGTGAAGCCCTCTGTCCGCTCAAATATACCATTGGAAACAGTGTCTTTTTCCTCGATGGTCTTCCACCAGTTGTCCAGATTTTCCTGATCTGCCTTTGCAGTGTTTTCCATATAACCCGGAGCTGTGACCTTGTCAAGGTAATCATCATATCCGCCTATGCGCCTGAGCATGCTGCAAGGCATCCTTGCCTCCACAGGAGCACCGCCTGCGGCTGTATTCACCAGACCCACGGGGACATTATACTTTTCATAGATCTCCCTTGCAAAATAGAAGCCCGCACCGCTCATCTGATAGACAGGCTCCCCCACAGCACGCTCCCAGTGACCGCCGAGGAAATCATCATATTCCTCATTTTCACCGAAGCAGGACTGCACAGGCACACGGAATTCCCTTATATATTCACATTCCTGCGGAAGATGGGGGGAAACAGGGTCAAGGGTGCGGCTGATAGGCAGCTCCATATTGGACTGACCGCTGATGTGATACAGCTCGCCGAAAAGCACATCATCACAGACTATATCCTCTCCGCCGCAGGAAAAAACCAGCGTAAAAGGCTCAAATGATGGCTTATAGGGAGGGATGACCATTTCCCAGCGCCCGTTATTATCTGTCACTGTTTTCAGTATATCGGATGTACCGCTGCCCTTTATTGTGAGAGTTACCTGACTGCCGCAGGGCGCCTTGCCGAAAACAGTGTTGTCAACACCACTTTGCAGTACCATGTGACTGCCAAAAAATCTCATTACAGAAAAATCACTCATAATTCCCAACCTTATGTAAAGTATAGTATAGTTCCCCTGTCAACAGTAGGGAAACAATGAATATCATTCATCAGATACACCGAGTTTCAAAGCTTGCTTTTAACAAACAAGTGTGAGCCGCAGGCTCATTTCCATTCAGTAGGAGATTGAACTCCTACTGAATGGAAATATGGAACCCATGCCACTCAATGGCATGAACTGCCATTAGAGGCGGAGGACATAGCTTGCGGTTATACAATAATCCTGCGACCGATCACTGTCTATATTACCTCATGATCCTCCGGAAAGCTGTAAGCTATATCGGTGAATACAAGATCTTCTATCTTCGCACCGTTGGTTATTGCCTTATATACCGCATTGTAACGGGAGCTGAAACCCAGCACTCCCATATTCTGATTTTTGTCGGGATGCCTTTCCCTGATATATCTTTCCACCGCATCATACATCCAGGTATAGCTGCGGAGCTGTGAACTTTTCAGCTCATACCGTGTACTGCCCATATCGGCTATGATGCCGTCCCCTGTGTTATTGTCCAGTATCAGCGAACAGTATATCTCGGGGATAAAGCTCATAAGCTCCCGGCCAAGAGTTTTATATGTGCCCATGGATGTTATCTCCGATACTGCCTTGTCTGCACTTTCCTGACCATCCACACGGATAAGTCTGTCCAGCGCATCATAGGTCAGCCGCTTCACATCCGCCTTTGTGTAGGGACAGGGAATGTATGTATCATCCTTCCGGATGAGCAGTACAAACTGCTTGTCATAGTAAAATCCCGTTCCTGCGGGCGGTACCTGCGAGATGCTTTTGAGCTTTTCGGTAAGGTCGCCGTAGACAATATTGTTTATCCTTGCCTCCGCTATCATCTCAGCGCCTGTCCATCCGCAGTACAGCTTTATCCAGTATGCCTTCTTCCTGCCAAGATAAAGTGATATGTGATCCCGCAGAGCAGTCCACATATCCGGCCTTTCCCTGTTCCCCTGACCTAAATGCACCATCGGGCGAAGGTCGGGGACACGAAATCTCATGCTATGTCTGCCCGCAGATGATGTTATCTCCTCATCTCCTGTGCATTTGAGTGCAGCAAGGGTGAAATACAGCACAGCCGCATCAAAGCTCTCCACAGCCATTTTCACTGCATCATCGGGAGAATTTCCGAACCCTGCGGCAGATTCCACCAGTTCTTCCTCGAAAAACGGATGGGTGAGCACAAAGATCATCTGTACGGAGTATTTTCCGTTTATCTGCTGTACACCCTTGTTTATCGCTATCAAAGTAAGATCGTATCCGCGGAAAAACAATCCATTGTCTGTAAATTCCGCCTCACTGTGCTTCTGTGCAAGGTATTTCAGCGGATCAAATCTGTCTTCTTCTTTATTTTTCTTTCCAAAAAGAAACATTTCATTCCTCGTTTCTCATAAATTTAATTACACAGCTCATGACAGATCAAACCTTGTGCAAAGGTGACCGACAGTTATTCCCCAAATACCTCAACAGGCACTTCATGTACCGGCTGTTCGGAGTAGCTTTGCAGAGTGAGTTCTAATCCCTCATCTTCAAGGAACCAGTATGCATTGAACATATATGCGTCATTGATGGTGTCGCTGTGATAATGTATAAGGAAATATCTCAGTACATCGGGCTCGGCACCACGCGCTTTTATGACCTGACCGTTTTCGGGCACGAAATTCAGTTCATCATATTCGCTCTTATAGGGTTCAAACAGATCGTCCCTGTAGTATGATCTGTTTGTTCTCATCACCGTTGCATTCCACAGGATCCCGTCATGATAAAATCCCACAAAACCAACGGGCATATTCGGACTTGAGTAATCTATCCTGTATTCGCATACTTCCGCACCTTCGGGAATATTAAAGCGGAATCCAAGTTCTTCCTCGAATTCTTCGGCTGTCACCTGACGATCAGTAGGTGGTCTTTCCGTTATAGTAGTCACTATAAGATCATTGTCACATCCTTCAGCCGTTATCGGGGTATGATAACCCATTCCCTCAACCTCGGCAAGTATGTCAAGTGTTTTATCCGATATGGTATTTTCCGATGCTGCCGAAAGATAAATGACCTCATCGGGATAGCACTGCATGGGATACGATTCCATTACGCCATCTGTGACTACCTCGATACAATCACCGCTTTCAAGTGCTGAAAGATCACAGTCGAGTAGTATAACGGGGCTTGCATCATCCGTGATAAACAGGTCTGTTCCGTCACTGCACTGAAAATACAGCCCCCTCAGGTGCATAAGCTGTTGTTCATCGCTCTGTCTGTCCCGGCTGAAAATGACCGAGTTTTCTTCAATTGCGGCAGGCTCTGTCATAACAGGCACAAAGTCAGTATGATAACCCATCTTATCAAGTCCGGAAAGTATTTTCAGAACATTTTCGGGCATAATGGTATCATCGAAGGGCTCTATAAACATTACCGAGGCGGGATATATTATCGGAGGATCCGATTCCATTATCAGATCTGTTGCGATCTCAACGCAGTCTCCGCTGCAAAGCTGTGATACATCACATTTTTCTAAAATAATCAGCCCCTGATCGTTTGAGATGAACAGCTCCGTACCGTCATCACAGTGAAAGATGTTGCCTTTCATATACATCGGCGGTTCATCGCTCACAAGCACATCATTTCTGAATACGACCGCGCCGTTTCTGCGAACATCATTCGCGGGCTCATCCGTACCCTTGAAACTGAACGGATTTATACCCCAGTTGTCCTCGGGAACACCCTTCCATGTATCATACAGGATACTCTGTTCTGGTGCGGTGGTGATCTGCGTATTATCGGAAGCTCCGACATTCATAGCCGCGGTGAATACATCCGTTTCCTCCGCCGCACTATCTGCAGACGAGCAGCCCGTGAAAAGCATCAGTGCGGACAGGAGAAGTATAGTCTTTTTCATATACAATAACACCTCTCATTTGTTTTATAATATGCCTGTTACAGCTATGTATACTATACAAATGAGAGGATATTTATTTTTCATTTAAATGGGATCTGCGGAAATTTTCAGCGTTATGCACATAAAATATCGGCAATATTGTACGATCTGTACATTCCATCCCGTTTATCACTTGACGGGCTTTTCGATATCCACCTTTACACACTCACTGCCCGAAAGCTTGCTGCTTATCTCATCGGGCTGATGTGTGCCTGCAAAGAGAGTGAACTTAGTGCCGTACTGAGCACGAACGCCCTCATCATTTACAGCAGTGAATGCCTTTTCGGGAACGGCGATCTCTATGGTCTTCTTTTCCCCTGCCTTGAAGGCTGTCCTCCTGAATCCGCAAAGGCTCACGTTGGGAACTGCATCCTCACAGTAATCCTTGATATAGAGCTCGATAACATCCTCTGTGTCTCTGCTGCCCTTGTTCTCTGCGGTGATGACTGCCTTGCCGTCCTTGTATTCTACACCTGTGCAGACTACATCGGAATATGTAAGGCCATAGCCGAAGGGGAAGAGAACGTTGTTCTCGGCATATCTGTATGTGCGGTTCTTCATGGAGTAATCGGTGAACTCGGGGAGAAGATCCGTCTTTTCATAGAATGTAACGGGGAGCTTTCCGGAGGGAGAAACATCTCCGAAAAGTATCTCTGCAAGAGCGATACCGCCCTCTGCACCGGGATACCATACATGGAGGAGCGCATCGGGATCAGCCTCCACATTTATGGAGCTGCCCGCAGATACCACGATGACAACAGGCTTGCCGAAGCTCATCATCTTTTCGATGAGTATGCGCTGACATTCGGGGAGACGAAGATCATTCTTGTCGCCGGAGGAGAACTCGTTGCCTGTATCCCCCTCCTCGCCCTCGATGGTAGCATCAAGGCCTACGCAGAGGATTATCACATCGGATAGCTCTGCAGCAGCCATAGCCTCGGCATATCTGTCACCGGGGAGAGCAAGATTGGAGACCTTGTTCCTGTACAGGTGGCAGCCCTCGGCATAGATGACTCTGCCGCTGAAACGCTCCTTTATACCGTGCAGGAATGTATTGTAATTATCGGAAGTACCGTTGTAGTTGCCCTCGAGTGCCACTCTGCTGTCACTGTTGGGGCCTACTACCGCGATGGTCTTTATCTTCTTTTCATCAAGGGGCAGTATGCCGTTGTTTTTCAGCAGGACTGCCGATCTTTCGGCACATTTCAGAGAAACTGCCTTGTGCTCATCGCTGGCAACGTCGGTAAAGGGTATCTTGTCGAACTCGGTGCCGCCGTCGAACATTCCGAGCCTTATCCTTGTCCTCATCAGGTGGACGCAGGCAGTTCTCACCTGTTCCCTGGTGATGAGCCCTTCTGCAAGGGCAGTGGGAAGGTGCATATATGTGCAGCCGCAGTTCACATCACAGCCGAATTTCAGCGCCATAGCAGCGGATTCAACTATCGTGGATGTTATCTTGTGGTTCTCGTGGAAATCGCGGATAGCCCAGCAGTCGGATACGAAATAGCCGTCAAAACCCCATTCATCAAGCTTGTTCGTGAAGAATGAGTGCGCGCAGGCAGGCTCATCATTGACCCTGTTGTATGCACCCATGACGCTCTCCACCTTAGCTTCGGTAACAAGAGCCTCAAATGCGGGGAGATAGGTCTCCTCCATATCCTTCGGGGTAGCCTTGGCATTGAACTCATGCCTTATAGCCTCGGGGCCGCTGTGTACAGCCATGTGCTTTGCACATGCCGCAGCCTTCATGACCTTACCGTCACCCTGGAGATTCTTTACATAGGATTTGCCGTTCTCAGCGGTGAGAAAGGGGTCCTCGCCGTAGGTCTCATGGCCTCTGCCCCAGCGGGGATCGCGGAATATATTGATATTGGGAGCCCACAGTGTAAGTCCCTTGTAGATATCCCTGTCGCCGTACTTGGTGTACATGTTATACTTGGCTCTTGCCTCATGGGCAGTCACCTTTGCCACCTCGCCCAGAAGCTCTGTATCAAACATAGCAGCAAGGCCTATGGCCTGCGGGAACACAGTAGCTATACCGGAACGTGCAAGGCCGTGTATGCCCTCGTTCCACCAGTTATATTCGGGTATGCCAAGTCTTTCAACAGCAGGGGCATCAAATCTCAGCTGGGACATCTGCTCCTCAACTGTCATAGCATCTGTGAGAGCCTCTGCTCTTTCCTGCACACTCAGTGTCGTATCAAGATATTTCTCCATGGTTAGTCCTTTCGTAAAGCGGCTCACACTGTCAGCCATCCTATATGATCACAGTGCCTTTACGGCTTTTTCTATTTTATCCAGTTCAGGCTCGTTGTCATCGGCATTGTCAAGAAGTATCCACTTTTCGGATATCTCTGCGGTCTCGCCGTCGGCAAATTCCTTCATTATGCCTATATTTTCCATCTCAAGGAAACGGCTGTTGGTATATACCTCAAAATTGCATGAAAAATCGGGATATACAGCATCAGCATCGTAGGGAGCAGTTGTCTTTACGAAGATCTGTCCGTTCACTGCATAGGCACCGAACACATCATCTGCATTTATGCCTATCTTGATGGGGTTTTTCTTGTATATATCCTGCCTTATGCGTATCTCTGAATTGCCCAGTGAAAGTCTCGGATCGTTCACATCGGTGTAGTCCCAGAGGCTCAGCACACGGTTTGCAAGATAGCCCGTTTTCTTCGTGCTGAAAGGCACCTTGCAGACACCGCCTATAGTAAGGCCTGTGATAGCCCACGCAGCAAATTTTGATGATTTGCCGGATACGTTCTTTATGCTGTGGGAAACATTTACCACAGGCTTTTCATCATCCATCACCACCGTGATGGAGAACTGTTTGCCGAATGTAGTCACGGGCGGGGTGAAGGTGGCCTTATTGCCCTGAACGCTGTATGCCACAGGAGCGTTATCGGGATAGTAGGTCTCGGGGTTCACCTCGGGCGAGCACCACAGTCTGTGGCCGCCGTAATTCACCCATGTGCCGTATTCGCCGGCAGGCTCGGTAAATGTCCTCTCCGCATCCTCGAACATGATGTTCTTTTTTCCGCAGAGTGAAAAATAAATGATCCTCGGGCCATGATCAACAGTGACACCAAGTCTGATTTTTCCGTTATCAAGGAAAACACATTTCCCGAAATTGCCGTATTCCTGTTCGCTTACAGTAACGCTCATAGGTACACCGCCCCTTTTTTCAAAAATATCTAATATAATTTATACTCTTTTTTCACATTTTCTTCTAATCAATTATTGTGTTTTAGGTTTCACATATTGCTTAATTTGGTCTGAAATTTTTTCTTAATTTGCACAAGAAAAAATCAAAAAAACATTGATTTTTTTCTCAGTTTGTGGTATTCTTAAAGGAGCAGATAAAATTATGGCAGAGCAGGAAGGGGAAAAAAGCAAATTATAGCCGATATCCGAAAGACGGTATGCTCTTCAGGCAGAGAGCCGCTGCAGCCGCTGCAGGCCGTCATTCCCGCTGTATCTGCCGAAATAAAGAAGGAAAAAGTGATAAAGTATGATCGTACATCTTAACGGCGAATTTGAAACGGTCGATTATGTACAGAACAGGAGCGTGCTTCTTTACGACAACATTGACAACGAGGAGTACCCGAAGCACTGGCATAACGCCATCGAGATAATCATGCCGCTCACCAACGGATTTGAAGCCATCTGCGGCGGCGTTGACTACAAGCTCGAAGAACGTGATATACTGATAATACCCTCCGGCACTCTGCATACTCTCAAGGCACAGGTGGGCAGAAGGCTCATCCTTCTGTGCGACAATATGTCCTTTGTGAACAATCCCGCTCTCTCCGAGCTTTTCTCTGTCATGAGCGACCCCATCCTCATCAACAAGGAATACTCCCATGAATTTTTAAGCTCCGCAGGCAATCTGATAAAGGATATATATGTGCTGTACTCCAATTTCAACGAGGTATCCGAGGTATACATCTATATCAAGGTCCTCACCCTCCTTGCAAGGGTCAAGGAATATCAGCTCAGCCGCGTGAAGTATGATGACGGCGGCAAGTATTCCGATACATTCAGCGTGATACTGCGCTACATAGACCAGAATTATATGAATGACATCACCCTTGAAGACCTTTCCTCCCTTGCAGGTTACAGCACCTACCATTTTTCGAGGATATTCAAGAAATACAGCAACACCACATTCATAAACTTCCTCAACCGCCGACGCGTGAAGGCAGCGGAGATGATGCTGCTGGAGAGCGGCAACTCCATAACCGATGTGGCGATGAAAGTGGGCTTTTCGAGCCTCACCACCTTCAACAGGGTGTTCAAGAGCATAAACGGCTACACCCCGTCGGAATACAAGAAGCTTTACCGTATGTCCCACACCACGGAAGGGCTCACCATCAAGTAAGACCTGTCGGCTCACAGCCTTATCAGACAAAAGATCCCGTAATGATCCAGCAGTCATTACGGGATTTTGTCAGTTCACGATCATCAGTTGTTGCGCTGTGCATGCTTCCTGCGCTTTTCAACATACATTATCTCATCGCTGGCACGAAGGAATTCCTCCACTCCTGCGTGAGAGCCTATCTTGGCGGAATATATGCCGCAGCTCACATCGATATCATATACCTTTTTGCTCTTTTTATTGTGTTCCGCCAGCTTTTTTCTCACCTGTCCGGTGATCCCGCGGGCATATTCTTCATCCTTGCCGGAAATGATGATATAGAACTCATCTCCGCCGGTGCGGCCCGAGATATCGCCTTCACCGCAGCTTGAAAGGATGGCATTGCCCACAGCCTTTATGGCAAGGTCACCCTCGCCGTGGCCGAACATATCATTTATGTATTTGAGCCTGTCCATATCTATCATGACAGCGGTCAGCACATTTTCCCTGTCAGACAGGAGCTGCCTGAATACACGGTTGGAGCTCTCCTCAAACCCGCGCCTGTTGAGCATGCCCGTGAGCCTGTCATGTGTGCTCTGCACCTCAAGATCGGCCACCAGCGAGCGGACTATGTTCCTTTGCAGCAGAGTTTCAAGCGAAATGGCGATATTGACCGTCCACAGATTGTAGAAATCGTTGAAGGGCTCGTCACTGTCCATCATGATGGCTGAATAGCCGAAGCAGTGATCGCCGAAATGGATATGTGATATATAGTAGCAGTAAGGTTCGGGGGATGTGTCAGCGGGGATGAACTGATCTGTGGATATGCAGCCATCGGGGCGGACAGACGAACCCGTCTGATCTATCCAGACCGCGGGATATACCTTTTTCGTGGGATGTGCCATCTCTGTCTCATAGGAGTGGCGTCCGTGTTCATCGGCGTATGCCAGCAGGAAGAATTTTGAATAGGAGCCGATATTGCGGCTGTACCTTGCAAATGTATCCTTCATCTGCTCTATCTCGGAAACGCGGTTCATTTCGAGCATGGCAGCCTCTGTATCATAGATATAATACAGCATGCTGACATTTTTATGGAAAGCGGCGTTCTTATCCTGCAATTCCTCGTTCTTTGCAGGGGTCTCGCAGCCGCAGGAAACCGAATAGATATTATCCGTAGGGAGCACCACATGGAGCTTTTTCCCGTTTTCATCCGTAAGAGAGCTGCCGTTGCAGTGATCGTTGAATATCTCAAAAACAGCCTTTGCGACACGCTTTTCATCCCTGTGCACAGTGGATATCGGCGGGACATGTACCCTTGCCTCCTCCACATCATCAAAGCCTGTGATATAAACGTCCTGGGGACAGTTTATGCCCCTGGCAGCAAGGGCATCCACAAGGGATATCGCCATGAAGTCATTGCCGCAGATGATAGCCTGGGGCCTGGTCTCACAGCGCCCAAAGAAGAAATCGGCGGCATCTTCGCCCTTATTGTACCAGAAATCGCCGAAATAAACACCTGCGCCGTCTTCGGGGAGACCTTTTTCACGCATGGCATCCCTGAAGGCTCTGAGCCTTTCCTGAGCATCCGGATGATCCTTGGGACCCGACATATAGCCGATACGGTCGAGGCCGTGATGATCGGTGAAATGCCTTACCATTTCGGCTATGCCGTCGGAATTGTTGAAATGTATCTGTACAAAATCATCGCAGGGATCACCGATGGCAATGACAGGGCATTTACATTCAAGCAGCCTCTGATGTATCTTCCTGCGCACATTTGGGACGAGTGTGCTGTTGTTGTCGAAAACAGCACCGTCAAGGCGGTCAAAGGGGATAACATCGAGCAATTTTTCTTCATGATCGGCATAGTCCGCATAATCCGCGCCTATTATGCCCACAAAATTCATAAAAAGCACATCATAGCCGTTTTCTCTGGCTGAATTATACAGTGCTTTACAGAGGCCTTTCTGCAGATCGCCCGTGATACCGCTGAGAAAAAGCCCGACAGTCCTGCGTCCGTTTATCATTTCCATCACCACCCTTGCATGAAATGTCATCTTATATTTTACAGCAAATTGAACAGATTTTCAAGTAAAAATCAAAAAAAGTTTTAATTTTTTTTGCGAATTTATTCATTTTCACCTGCCATTTTTTGCGGTCACCTGTTTTTTGTTTGTCCTGCATAAAGCAAATGCCGCAGAACAAGCTGTCTGCGGCATCCGGTATTGATCAGAGTGATGATATATGCTCAAACACCTTGTCGGTGCTCCAGAAGAACATCTTGTATTTATAGCGTTCCTCTTTGAGCCCCATGCGTTCAAACAGATCCATGACAGGAGGCTGCACGCAGGAGAAGTAGACCATGCGCCCCTCGTTTATGAGCCTTTCGCAATATTCGTGAAGTGCCTCTATGCCCGAAAGATCGGCGACGGTGACGCCCCTCATGGAGAAGATGATATTGTAGCTGTCTCCCAGAGATTCTATCTTTTCTTCAAGCTTTGAGCAGGTGCCGAAGTAGAGAGGCCCTGTGATGTAAACGACACTTGTGAATTTGAGCTTTTCGGGATCCGCCTTGTCGGTGCCTATCCTTTCGGGATCCACCTCAGCTACGGTGACCTGCATATCCGATACCTTAACAACGAACACTATGAGAGAGAAGATAACGCCTATGAGAATAGCCTTTGTAAGGTCGAACACCACAGTTGCCGCCATGGTGATAAGGTACTGGAGCATCGCCGTGCGCAGCTTTCTTGAAAAGATGGACTTGATGGTCTTGAAATCGTTCATCCTTATGGCTGTGACGATGAGCACGCCTGCAAGTGCGGAAAGTGGTATCATGGACATGACGCCGCCCAGTACAAACATGGAAAGACGGAGCACTGCCGCATGGAATACAGAGGTAAGGCGGGTCTCACCGCCGCTTTTTATGGCAACGCTGGTCCTGGCTATGGCAGCCGTGGAAGGAACGCCGCCGAATACAGGCAGCAGCATATTTCCTATGCCCTGTGCCACCAGCTCCACATCCGCATCAAGGCGTTCATTCTTCATGCGCCCTGCGGATGCACCGCAAAGCAGTGATTCTATGAGACCCAGTGCTGCGATGGAAACAGCGGGAGCTATCATAGCCATGACAGTATCCGGTGAAACCGATGTGATATCGAGCCTGTCGGAAAGGAAGATGGTCTTTGGTATCTCACCCACCACAGCCACATCGAATTTGAAGATCATATTCGCAGCCGTTGCAAGGACTATTGCAGCCAGGGAACCCGGGCAGTATGCCGACAGTTTCTGCGGATAGACGAACATGAACGCTATCACAGCGCAGCCGATGATGAACGCCGTAAGGTCAAGAGTCTGGGGAGTGGTGAAATAGCTGGCTATCTTTTCAAGGTTATTGAGCCCCGAGGAGTGCATCCCCGTCAGGTTATCCACCTGCCCGAGAGCGATTATCACCGCGATGCCGCTGGTAAAGCCGGTTATAACGGGGGACGGCAGGTAGGAAACAAGGCCGCCCAGCTTGAATACACCGCAAAGCAGCAGTATCAGACCTGCAATGA
The DNA here is from genome assembly GCA_017394475.1 of Oscillospiraceae bacterium. GTDB lineage: Bacteria > Bacillota > Clostridia > Oscillospirales > Ruminococcaceae > Huintestinicola. The sequence goes on from JAFPYQ010000418.1 coordinate 14,475, forward strand.
AGCTTGATATGAACACGCCCTGTATGCCGTACTGCGCCACAAGGGAGATAAGTATGGC
>JAFPYQ010000419.1 GCA_017394475.1 Oscillospiraceae bacterium
GCGCCGGGAAGACACAGGCGGAAAATTTCATCAGAAATGTCCCTGTTGATCCTGGTATGCTCCCACCCGTCATAGATGTGGAGCTGTACGGAAGATTCAGAGCTGATCCGCCGGATGCAGATGCAGTGGCAAAGGAGCTTTCCGATATGATCGAAGCTCTCACAGAGCACTACGGTCAGCGCCCCATACTCTACACCACGGGCATATCCTGTTCACTGTATGTAAAGGGCAGATATGACGATCTCCCTGTATGGACAAGGAGCGTTCGCAGACCGCCTTCATCATCGGACTGGACATTCTGGCAGTACAGCTGCACCACAAAGCTTGACGGCTACAACGGCAAGGAAAAATATATAGATATGAACGTATTCTCGGGTTCGGCAGAAGAATTCACGGGGTACAACACATACATCACGGAGGAAAAGTAAATGAAAGAAATGGAACTCAAATACGGCTGCAATCCCAATCAGAAACCTTCAAGGGTATTCATGGAATCAGGCGAGCTGCCCATCGAGGTATTAAACGGCAGACCCGGCTACATCAATCTTCTTGATGCTCTCAACGGCATTCAGCTTGTCCGTGAGCTCAAAGCTGCCAGCGGTCTCCCCTCTGCGACCTCCTTCAAGCATGTTTCCCCCGCAGGTGCTGCTGTGGGCAGAGAAATGTCCGACATACTCAAAAAGATATACTGGGTGGATGACCTGGGCGAGCTCTCCCCTCTGGCTTGTGCCTATGCAAGGGCAAGAGGTGCAGACAGAATGAGCTCCTACGGCGATTTCATCGCACTTTCCGATGTGTGTGACGTTCCCACTGCAAAGATGATACAGCGCGAGGTATCCGACGGCGTCATCGCTCCGGACTACACCGATGAGGCTCTTGAGATACTCAAGACCAAGCGCAAGGGCACATACAACATCATAAAATTCGATGAGAGCTACAAGCCCGCACCCATCGAGCGCAAGCAGGTTTACGGCGTTACCTTCGAGCAGGGAAGAAATGAGCTCGATATCAACAATGCACTTCTTGAAAACATCGTGACCGACAACAAGAACATCCCCGATGACAAGAAGCTGGATCTGCTCATATCTCTCATCACCCTCAAATCTACACAGTCAAACTCCGTATGCTATGTAAAGGACGGTCAGGCCATCGGCATAGGAGCAGGCCAGCAGTCAAGGATCCACTGCACACGCCTTGCAGGTCAGAAGGCTGACAACTGGTGGCTGAGGCAGTACCCCAAGGTAATGGCTCTCCCCTTCAAGGATGATGTCCGCCGCGCAGACCGCGACAATGCCATAGACGTATACATCGGCGATGAATATGAGGATGTTCTCCGTGACGGCGAGTGGCAGAGGATATTCACAGAGCGCCCCGAGCCCCTTACAAGGGAGGAAAAGAAGGAGTGGCTTTCAAAGAACACAGATGTAGCTCTGGGTTCGGATGCCTTCTTCCCCTTCGGTGACAATATCGAGCGTGCACACAAGTCCGGCGTCAGGTACATCGCACAGCCCGGCGGTTCTATCCGTGATGACAATGTCATCGAGACCTGCAACAAGTACGATATAGCAATGGCATTCACAGGCATCAGACTTTTCCACCACTGATATGGATATACAGAATTCTCCCGAATACAAGGCACACAGCCACAGTATACACAATACAAAAGAATGTATGGAAAGCGAAAAGATAGGCTGCTTTTACTGCCTTAAGATATTTTCGCACACAAAGATAACCGAATTCTGTGACGGCGGGGACACGGCACTGTGCCCCTACTGTTCCATAGACAGCCTTATCGGCGACAAATCGGGCTATCCCATAACAAAGGTATTTCTGCAGGGAATGAACCAGATATGGTTCTGACGATCAAAAGGAGATAATCTATGAATATACTCGTAGTCGGCGGCGGCGGACGTGAGCACGCCATAATCTGCAAACTCGCTGAGAGCCCCCGTGTCGATAAACTCTACTGCGCTCCCGGCAACGGCGGCATATCGAAATTTGCCGAGTGCTTTGATGTAAAGGCAACGGATATCGAGGGTCAGGTAGCACTGGCAAAGCGTTTAAAGCCCGATATGGTGGTAGTTGCACCCGATGATCCTCTGGTACTGGGTCTTGTGGACGAGCTGGAAAAAGAGGGCTTCATGACCTTTGGTCCCAACAAGGCAGCGGCTATAATCGAGGGCAGCAAGGTCTTCTCAAAGCAGCTCATGA
>JAFPYQ010000420.1 GCA_017394475.1 Oscillospiraceae bacterium
GCACGCAATAAGGAGATAAATGACCTGGCAAAGAAATACCCCGTTGTTGACCTTGCTACAGGTATTTCCACAGATGTTGCATCCATCACCACCGACGGCGGCGACAATGTTGGCCTCCGCGCTTCGATGCACGGCACAGACTGGGCTACTACAAGAGATTCCATAAACGATGTACTTGTTATGCTCGTTGAGGAAGCAGATAATCAGCTCAAATCCATGAACTGATGCCCTGTAAGGCACTTTTATGATCTTGCGCGGCATCTGCCGCAATTCAATAACCACAGTCACTGTCTTTGACAAGGCAGTGACTTTTTTGATATCCCGGATGCCACGGTACAGGATCAGGGGATGAAAATCGGCTTGCCCAAACCAATGCAAAGGGTATGCTTGACAAATCCTGTTATGTTTAGTATAATAGATGTACTTTGTGAAACATACCGACCTGTTATGGATACACACACGGCAGCGCAGCTGTCAGGTGAAAAATTACAAGAGTTATGGAAGAAAGAAAAGAATACAAATTCAGTGTTGATCTGGGAGGTATGATCTCCATCCTTTCGGATCACCTTTACAGCAGCCCCGATGTATTTCTGAGGGAGCTGATACAGAATGGTGCGGATGCGGTAAATCTGCGCCGTTCGGAGTCCGGCGGCAGACACGAGGACGAGCTGGATATTCTGGTGGAAAAGGGAAAAAAGATCACATTCACCGATAACGGCATAGGGCTTACGGAACAGGAGATACATGAGTTCGTTTCCGTCATCGCCAGATCATCAAAGAAGGACGGCAGCAGCTTTATAGGACGTTTCGGCATAGGCCTGCTTTCCTGCTTCATCGTCACGGATGAGATAATAATGCGCTCCCGCAGTGTACAGTCCCCGGAAAAGGCTGTGGAATGGCACGGCTTTGCGGACGGCAGGTACTGTGTCACTACAATAGCTCCCGATATGCCCATCGGCACACAGATCAGCTTTATGTGCAAAACGGGCATGGAAAAGTATTTTGACAGTGTTTATCTCACCGAAAGGGCACGTTATTACGCCCTTCCCCTGCCCATACCCATATATGTATCGGAAGGTGCCGACGGAGTAAAGACCAGGGCTAATGTGCTGTTTACCCGTGAAAAGGATGTATCCAGCAAGTTTGTCCTTGAAAGCGGTCGCAGGGTGTTCGGCACGGATTATGATTTTCTGGATTATATCCCCCTCGAAAGCCCCACGAACCTTTTCAGCGGTGCCGCCTATGTGCTGCCATTTACCGTATCCGCCTCCGGATCAGGCAACAGGCATCGGATATATCTGAAAAATATGCTGCTCACGGAGGATGGCTCTACTCTCCTGCCCGAATGGGCGTTCTTTGTACGCTGTATCATCAACACCGACAAGCTGCGACCCACCGCATCAAGGGAGGACTTTTTCAGGGATGAGATGCTGGAGGCCGCCAGAGAAGAGATTTCCGCCTGCATATCCGAGTATCTCGAACAGATATCCCTGACCGACCCCGAAAAGCTGGCTGCCATATGCGATCTCCATAACGTGGCTCTCATGTCCGTCGCCTGCGAGAATGACCGTATATATCATATATTCATGCCATACTTCCTGTTTGAGACCTCCTACGGCACACTGACGGGAGAAGAGATAACAAGTCTTGGGAAAACAGTGTTATATATCACTGATATGGATATATTCAGGCAGATGAAACCAATATTCGCCGAACAGGATATGCTGCTTGTGAATGCGGCCTATGTCTATGTCCGTGATCTCCTGCTGCGGGGTGCTGCTCTCGGTGAATTCGATGCACAACCCCTGCGTGAGAATGTGATAAGCGACACTCTGGCGGACTGCCCGGACACATCGGGCTTCGAGTTCCTTGAAGATGTATTTGACAGAGCCCTGCTGCCCTATAACTGCCATATATGCATTAAGTCCTTCACATCCTCTGTACCCGCTATATTCAGCCCCAATGCAGATCAGCAGCTCAAGAACGATCTGGAACGTTCCCGCGCCAGCGGCGATGATATGTTCTTTGATATGCTCGACCGGTTCGTTTCCGAGATCACCGATGATGTTTCGGCCATGCTCTATATCAACGCCTCAAATGACCTTATCAGAAGGCTGAGTGAGGTGCGGGACGAGGAAAAACTGACCACCTTTGCACTGATAATATATGTCCAGTCCCTTATCGCGGGAGGATATCCCGTTTATTCAAAGGATATGAACATAATGAACGATAATCTCATCAAGCTCATTGAATGGGGAATATAAGAGACATTTCATGCGAAATGCTGCCTCGTTCACTGTTTATCGCTTAATTCATCACTGTCATTGTAAAAGGAGACACTATAAACATGAAGAAAATAAGGATCGCACTTTTACAGATAAGTCCCGCCGGGACACTTGAAGAAAACAGGACAAAAGGA
>JAFPYQ010000421.1 GCA_017394475.1 Oscillospiraceae bacterium
CGAGCACTACAAGGGAATAGTCCTTTTCAAGCTCAGCGATAAGGTCGTCAAAGTCCCTTATCTGCTTGCAGGTGGATGACGTCAGCTTGTACTTCGGATAGTTCTTCCTCAGATAGTCCTCCATCACCTGTGTGTTGACGATGGCTTCGTTGAAGCCGTTGTCCGCTATCTGCAGCATACGGTTGCCGAACTTGTCCGACATGTGCTCTTCTGTCAGCAGCGGATTTGTCAGCGTGAATCTCAGCGGGATATGTCTGCTGTTGAAGGCACCTGTTATCATCTTTATGGTATTTTCATCGGCAAAACCGTTCACATTCCTGCCGCCGTTCCATATACAGGGAGGGAAGCATCCGTATACCGATGCTATCTCCACACCGTCGCGGAACATCTCGGGACTTTCCTTCATCATATCGATGAGCATGATGTTGAACGGTCCGTTATCCCACATATCGGGAAGATGAAATCTGAATCTCTGCATTGATCCTGTCAATCCTTTTTCCGTGATAATCTGCTTTTATAGTATACTCCCAGGGATTCGGACATCCCAAGTATCATCAGTGCGATGATGTTGCAGAATATACATATCACTGCGGCTACCATGTGCTTTACGCCGCCGTCGGCACCTGCCGTTCCGCCGCCGAACATATCCAGTGCATAGAGGATGAGCCCGGGGACGGCATACACCGCAAGGCATATCCCGTAGATTATCTGACCGAATATCTTGGTGTGTACCGATCTTATCATCAGCAGTACTGCGCCTATGGCACCGAGTATCGCCGCGTAGCCTATGTACAGATGGAATCCCCAGTTGAGCGGTGTGATGAACGCTATGAATGAGGATACCAGCCCCAGTATCACCGGCACGAAGGAGACCAGCATCCCCTTGCGGGCCGTTTTCAGGTTCTTTTCCTCCATAAGCTGATTATACATCCTCGCGGAGGCTCTTGCGTTGAAATTCTCGGGAACGCGGCTCAGATCCTCCTTGACGCTTCTCATGAGCTGTTTTTTCTCATTGTTGTCAAGGTGATCCTGTTCTGCCAGGTTTATCTTGTTCTTTTTCGGGTCTATATACTCATCACTCAGGTCATTGAGCTCGGGGCCTTCGCCCATATCCATAAGCAGATCGCCCATGATGAGTTCCTGCTTGAAACGTGCCTCAGCCTGGTGCTTTGATGAGGTCATAGGAGCGAGCTTTACTTTTTTCCGCTCCTCCTCGGGGTCTATACTGTCAAGAGAAGGGCCTTCGGGAACAGGCGCCAGAGGATCGTACCCGTCCTTCATGAACACCATATCCCCTTCCGAATAGGGCTTTTCGCTTTCTTTATGTTCAGCCGGCTTTTCCTTATGACTGTGCATCACGGGAAAGTCGTCATCAGCCATCATAGGGGCTGCTATATTTCTGTGCGCGGGTTCCATGGAATCATCCAGAGGGCTGCGCAGTATATCATCGTATTTATCTGCCTGCTTATCCCCTGCGTATATATCGGTCTTCCTCACGGGGATGCTGCTTTCTGTGACTGCTGCTTTACCGGGCATCGGTGGCAGCTTCGGCAGCGGGGGAAGATCAAAGTCTGCAGGATTCTTATTGTCCGGCATTTTTTTGTTCCTTTCGCGAAGACAAAATGTACCACTTTTATCTTACCATTTTTTTACGGTTTTGTCAAGCATTTTTTATCCCCGCCCGCCATCCCCTGATTTTTTACAGTGATTCATGTCATCAGTGCCTATTATGATGGGCTTTTCCCGGGTTTGATATGTTTATGATATTTTAACAAAATAATTGATTTTGGGGTTATAATACTGTTACCGATAAGTTTTCTTATAAACGGTTTGTTTTTACTTTGTGATTATCCACATAATTTGCTCCTTTCGTAGGTAGCTTACTCTTTTACCTGCTTTTGAGCAGATGATATTGTGCTAAATCTCTGCACAAGCAGATCATGACGATAACAGGGTATCACGATTCTTTCATTATACCCTGTTTTAATTCTGTGGAGCACAATAAGCAGATATAATGAGTATTTATCGTGCGCCATGAAAATAAAGGCTGTGATATGTTTCGACATGGGTGTCACACTTAGAGAAGGCGAGGCACTGTATGGAGGGGCTTCCAAACTTCTCCGTGTGAGCTTTACCTCATAAAAGGGCATCATCGGTAAAAACACCACCGACTGCCTTAAAAGCGGCTTCATGTACGGTTCAGCATCTATGATAGACGGCTTGCCGGACCGCATCAAAGAAAACGTGCAGGAAGAGCTCCTTGCAG
>JAFPYQ010000041.1 GCA_017394475.1 Oscillospiraceae bacterium
CAACAATGCCATAGTTTCACTGGTGCTCTCCATATTCACCACTGCGGTGTCCTTCCTGCTGTTTGTCATCATTCTGCTGACACTGCGTTTCAGCATACGCACCGCCATCAAGAAGGAGGAGCGGGAGCTTGGCATAATGAAGGCACTCGGAGCGGATTCCTTCTCCTTCCGCTGGCTCTTTGCTGCAAAGTACATCGCATTTGCTGTGATAGGCGGCATCATAGGCGTATTCATGGGCGTTCCCGCAGGCGGCTATCTTATCGACAGGTTCTTTGAGAATATGTCCTACGCCATATCGGGCGTGGATATCGTTGTGGCAGCCGTTGCCGCTGCAAGCATCACGGTCTTCGTGATACTGTACATCCTTGTATCGCTCAGACGCATAGACAAGATATCCGTCATGGATGCCATCACGGGCGAGAACAGGTCGGAGAGCATCGGCAGGAAGAACCGCTTCATGCTCACAAAGCGCAAGAAGATGAGCGTGCCATTCTTCCTTGCTCTGTCCGATATCTTTACAAAGCTGCGCAGATATATCATGCTGCTCATCGCCTTCACGGCAGGCTCCCTTATGGTCATGCTCACCGTGCAGCTCCGCGACACCATGATATCCAAGGATTTCCTTATCAATTATTATGATTACACTGACCTTGATTTCGGCCTGGATTCAACTCCGGACTTCTGGAAAAAAATGACACTTGACACCGGAAGACCCGATATCGCTGAATATTCGGTGAATGAAGCCTTCCGCAAGAATAATATCCCCGCCGAGCTCGATGTGGCATATTATTCCTATGCCAATATCGTCACGGACGGCAAAAAATCGAATGTTCAGATGGTATCCGGCACAGACCCTGCAAAAATACGCATGATAAAGGGCGGACAGCCGCCCGTGCTCACCAACGAGATCATGATAGACAAGTTCACCGCAGATAGTCTCGGGTACAACATAGGCGATACTATCTACATCGAATATGAGAAGTACGATGCGGACAGGCTCTATACAAAGCTCACCACGGACAGCTTCGTGATCACGGGCTTTGTTGACAGACTTTCAAACTTCAACAATTCGGAAGTGTATATGTCTGCGGATTTCAATGATGCGCCTTCCATGGGCTGCCATTTCATGGGATTTCGGATAGATGCTCCCCGTGCGGAGAAAGCAAAGTATGTCGAGCAGATAAAGGCGCTGTTTCCGAACAATACCGTTGAGCCTCTTGAGGCGGACGGCAACTGGCTGGCTATGTACGATATGCTGCTCTCCTTCATCAGGAACACAGTAGTCATAATGACAGCGTGCCTGTTCGCATTCCTCACCCTCATGTATCAGAGCATATTCATGAAGAACGAGGAGAATGAAACTGCTATGCTCAAAAGCTGCGGCTTTGATGACGGCTCGGTGAAGAAATGGCAGTTTTTCAGGATGATGACCCTTTTCGCAGTATCACAGGCAGCCGCAGCGATACTCATGCCTACGGTGGGCACAAAACTGATGAGCTCCATGTTCAGTACGATCACGGGGCTTTGCAACTGGAAATTCTCACAGGGACGGACAAGCTGCATAATATGGGTGGCAGGAATAACAGTGATAATAGCCATAGTCGAGGCGATAGTGCTGAAAGGTATCGAGAAGACGGAGATATGGAGGATAAGAAATGAGTAAGATACTTGATGTGAAGGATCTCTGCAAGACCTATGTGGTGGATGAGCAGAGCAACAATGTCCTGCAGAACGTGAATTTTTCCATGGAGGAGGGCGAGTTCGTTGCCATCATGGGGCCTTCGGGCTCGGGCAAATCCACTCTGCTCTATACCGTCAGCGGAATGGACGATATGACCGCAGGCAAGGTGTACTTCGACGGTGATGATATATCATCCCTGGGCAAGAAGCAGCTCTCAAAGCTGAGGCTCAACAAGATGGGCTTTGTGTTCCAGCAGATGTATATGATGAAGAAGCTGTCCATGATAGACAATATCGTCCTGCCGGGCTATCAGGCGAAGCTCAAGCCCCGCGCAGAGGTGAATACCGATGCAGAGAAGCTCATGCGCCGCCTGGGTATAATAGAGACCGCTGACAGGTATATCACCGAGGTGTCGGGCGGACAGCTCCAGAGGGCGTGCCTTTGCAGATCCCTCATAAACTCCCCCAAGATGATATACGCTGATGAGCCCACAGGAGCGCTCAATCAGAGAGCCTCCATGGAGGTGATGCGGGAGCTGGTCAATGCCAACAACGACGGCACATCTGTCCTCATGGTCACACACAGCGAGAAGGTAGCATCCTTCAGTGAGCGTGTCATATATTTCGTGGACGGCAATATACAGGGCGAGATAAACCTCGGCAAGATGTCCTCCCCCGATGAACTGGCAGTAAGGGAAAGAAAAGTCAAAAACTGGCTTGACGGAATGGATTGGTAAGGTGTATAATGAAGAAGATAACGGCTTTGATGGCAGCCCTCATGCTCACAGGCTGTGCTGCCGATATGACCTATACGGACTTTGAAAGACCCGCACAGCCCGCGAGCGCCCTTTCCTCCACAGGGGATGTGTATGTGGCACAGCAGGCAGTATATGAAGACGCAGGCACACCCGACAAGTGCCTTGAAACAGCATCATCCGATGACGGTATATGCACCATAAGCAGAATGGAGCATTATTACGATGTGCATATCGACTATGAGCGCTCCACTCCCGCACAGGCAGGCAGAGCCTATGCACAGGCTATAATGAAGATATATCCCGATATAAGCGAAATGATAGAGCCCTATCTCTATGAGAACATCATGATCGCATTCCCCGCTGTCAAGGACTATGCACCCGTGGAAAAGCGCATATTTACCCTTGCAGAGAGCCTGCATGACGATCAGAAGGAAGAACTGTTAGCTTTTGCGGAGGAGCTATCGGGGGGCATCCGCGGCTATGAGCAGGACGGACAGATAAGCTACGAAGAGGCTGTTACCTTCAACCTCATCCCCGAGGCACTGAGAGAAACCGCCTGCTCCGCGCTCACCCTCTGGGGCAGCAAGACTGCCACCGGAGATATGATCGCCACACGCTTCCTTGACTGGAACCTGGGCAGTGACTATCAGATGTGCAGAATACACGCCATAGTACACGCAGACAAGGGAGAGCGTTCTTATACCGCCATATCGTTTTTAGGCCTCGGGAGCATCATCTCCGGCGTGAACAATGACGGAGTGTTCGGTGCCATACTCGATGTGGGCAGCTATGACCAGATCTATTCCTGCGAGGACAAAAAATGCTACACGTGGGAGCTGAGATACGCCCTTGAGGAATTTGACACCGCAAGGGAAGTAGGTCAGTACATGGTGGACAACAGCGCCGATTTCACATGGAGCCACCATATCTATCTTGCCGACGGCAAGGAGACCTGTTGTGCAGAGGATGCAACGACACAGCTGCAGAGGAGCGGCAAGGGATTTTCCGTCCTGCGCGACTGTGATACACCGCTCCTTGACTGCATACACTGGGATAATCCCGACAGTCTGTGCGTGGTCAATTCCTTTGCCGCAAAGGGCAATCAGGACGGTTTTTCCACTATACAGCACAACATCGTAAGGTTCAATAAGTACAACGAATGGGTGGGGAGCCGTGATACCTTTACTCCCGGACAGCTCAAATCGGTGCTCACCTCCGAGCAGGTAAATCTGGGTATGAAGGAGACCGAACCGCAGGTGAACTGCATCCGTAACAGGGGCACATCACAGATAATCATGGTGGACTACCACACCGGCAATATACAGGTGGCGTTCACTCCCGCCGAAGGCCCCTCCGATGATGTGGTATTTACAGACGTAGGCCATTATTGATGCTCATGCAGGAGAGGGATAAGAGGGATATGGAAAAGAAAAGCCTTAAAGTCATTGACCGCGACATGATGAAATACATTGCGATATTCACGATGTTCATCGGTCATGCGGTGGCATGGATACACCTGATGCAGCATCCGGGTGATGAATATGCCACATTCAATATGCCCTTCGGTCTGATGTGCGTGAGCTTCCTTTCGCTGATATGCCCGCCTGTGATGTTCTTCTTCATCGCAGACGGCTACAAATACACCAGGGACAGGAAGAGATATGCGCTGAGGCTTTTCATATTCGCCTGCATCACACAGCCCTTCGACTGGCTGATCTTTCAGCCGCTGCACGGCTGGCGCACCTTCAATGTCATATTCACTCTGTTCTTCGGACTGCTGGCGATAATGATATGGGAGAGCAAGCTGAAAATGTGGCAACGCATTGTGCTCATAGTGCTGTGTGATGCCGTTACGCTGGCCATGTCCTCGGACTGGATGCTGTTCGGTGTGCTGTTCATACTCTTCCTGCATATCTTCCGCGACAGGCCGAAGCAGAGGCTCATCGCCTATTCCGTGCTCACCGCCCTGCACTTTGTACCGAACCTGTTCTCGCTGGGAAAGGTGCCCACGGCAAATCTGCTGACAGGTATCATGGTGATGATATCCATGTTCGCACTGGCATACTTTGCCATGACCGTGCTTTACAACGGGAAAAAGGGAAGACACCCCGTTTTTGCGAAATGGTTCTTCTATGCGTTCTATCCGCTTCACTATCTTGTGATATGGGGAATATATGTGATGTTTATACGATAAGAGGTGATCTGCTTTGACAGATATTCTTATAATAGAGGACAATGAGAGCTTAGGACAGCTCACCTGTGATTTTCTGCGCAGGCAGGGCTATACCGTTGAGCTGGCGGACAGTGCCGAAAAGGGGCTTGCGCTGCTCGGGAGCGAGACCTTCAAGCTGTTGCTCCTTGATGTGATGCTGCCGGGGATGGATGGTTATGATGCCCTTGCCGAGATACGGGAGGAGCGGGATATGCCCGTCATCATGATGAGTGCCAAGACCGATGATGACAGCAAGATACTGGGCCTTGAGATAGGCGCTGACGACTATGTGGACAAGCCCTTTTCAATATCGGTGCTGCTGTCTAAGATAAAGGCGCTCATGCGTCGGGCATACGAGTCATCGGGTGAAAAGAGCGTGGTGACTGCCGAGGGCATCACTGCCGATATAGGGGCGAGAAAGGTCTATAAGAACGGTGAGCTCATCAATATAAAGGGCAAGGAGTTCGACCTGCTGGTATACCTTATGGAGCATAAGGGACAGGCGCTTCGCAAGGAGCAGATATTCAACGCAGTATGGGGAGAGGACTGCTTTTCGGAGCTGTCCTCATCAAGTGTTTATATAAGCTGGCTGCGTGACAGGGTAGAGG
>JAFPYQ010000422.1 GCA_017394475.1 Oscillospiraceae bacterium
CGTGTCACAGGAAAGGATAAGGCAGATAATACAGACCGGGATAATGAGGCTGAAACACCCAAGCAGGAAAGCGATACTCACAGACGGTTGGTACAGTTTTGAAGAGATAGATGAGTACGCGGAAAAGAAGCTGGCAGAACTTACTGTATGGGAGGAGAGACTATCAGAAATGGATGCGGCACTTCGTATAAAGGCAGATGCCTTTTCGGATAAGGATAACGCACTTTCCGCACTCATAGATATACTCAAGACCGCCAAGACGAATATACATGCAGCGCTTGATATTACTACAAATCTCGATTCTTCCGATGATATGCATTTCTTCAAATCATGCTGCAGTATCCCCATAGAGGATCTGGACTTATCGGTACGCGCATATAACTGCCTTAAAAGGGCAGGCGTAAATACCGTGGAGGATATCCTGAAAAAGGATGAGGATGAGATGTGGAGGATCAAAAACCTGGGCAGAAACTGCATTGATGAGATCAGAGCCAAACTTCGTACTATGGGATTTTTCAATGCTGATTTTATGCGAAAGGTCAGATGCTATTGTAACAACGCTGAGACTGATAGGTGAGGAAAGGGTGATCTTTATGCCAGTTTTGATACTGACCGAAAAGCCGAGTGTATCGGCAATAGTCGCTCACTCCATAGGTGCAAGAGAACGTATCTTTGATGATTACAAAAAGAACTTCTGTTACAGCGGCAACGGCTACTATGTAGCCCATGCGAGGGGACACCTGTATGGTGTGGGGCTCCCGCAGGACTATGGATATTCAAAGAACTATAAGCTTGATGAGCTGCCCATGTATCCCGATTTCAGGATATTTCCCGAGGGAAAGGATACAGAAAGCCTGCGTAAGTTCATATCCGGCCTTATCAGTAAGCCCGATGTGACGGAGATCATATGTGCTACTGATGCGGGGCGTGAAGGCGAGCTCATATTCAGGCATATATATAACGCTAATCATTGTAATAAGCCCGTAAAGCGTCTGTGGTGCAATTCCATGACTGATGAAGCAATAAACAAGTGTTTAGCTGATCTGCCGGATGACAGCGATTATGACGGCGTATATGAAGCGGCACTTGCCCGCGAATACTCCGACTGGCTCATAGGCATGAATCTTTCCCGGCTTTACAGCATAAAAGATGATTATGCTCATAAGGTGGGCAGGGTGAAAACTCCGGTGCTTGCGATAATAGCCGAGCGTGACAAGCAGATATCTGCACATCTGAAAACTACAACATATCGTATCGAGCTTGATAACAGCGCTGTATCCGATACTGCATATCAAAGCAAAGAAGAAGCCGAAAATGCTGTAGGAACTATAAAAAATACAAATGCGGTCGTTACAAATGTGGAAGAGAGTGAAAAGAAACGTAACCGTCCAAGACTGTTCTCCCTGTCGGGACTCCAGCAGGAAGCAAATAATGTGTACGGATTTACTGCAAAACATACGCTTGAACTTGCACAGTCGCTGTATGAAAAGAAACTGCTCACATATCCGAGAACAGACTGCGAGTGCATTTCCGGAGATATGGAACAGAAGTTCAGGCATACTATCGATAGTATAGGCAACCGTCCCGAATATGCAGAAAGGGTACAGATTCTCACAACACAGGGGCTGAATCTTGATAAGCGTGTTATGAACACAGCCGAAATGCAGGAACATGATCACCATGCAATTATCCCCGAAGATAATGCAAGCGGTTTAGGCAGCCTGACTGATGATGAAAAGAAACTGTATGAGCTTGTGATAAACCGTACCTTATGTGCGGTGGATAAGGAGTATTCGTACAAAGAGAAGATATACACAATAGACTGCGTCGGCATTATTTTCACTCTTAAAGCAATCATTCCCATTGAACAGGGATGGAAGAAATATGATACAGATCATACCGAAAAACTGTCATCACTTGACGTATGTCAAGGATATGCGTTTCCTACGGTTCCTTCTGTAAAGGAATGTGTATCACAGCCGCCGAAGGCATATACAGACAGCACTCTTATCTCCGTAATGAATAATATAGACAACCGTATCACCAGTGATGAGCTGAAAAGTGCGGTAAAAGGCAAGGGTATAGGTACTGAGGCAACCAGAGCCGAGATCATAGAGCAGCTCATAGCTGCGGGATATATCTGTCGTGACGGTAAGAGCATAAAGACCACTGATTTCGGCAGAGCATTCGTAGAATCCCTGCCGCCCAATGTGAGGTCGGTTGAGCGTACAGCTCAGTGGGAACAGGATCTTGAACGTATCCGTACCGGGGAGATGACAAAAGAGCAGTTTCTTGATGAAGTGAAGCGTTTTATTAAGGATACCATAGAC
>JAFPYQ010000423.1 GCA_017394475.1 Oscillospiraceae bacterium
AAGTGTTCCTTCCACAGGCAACACTCCTGTCACTGCATGCGCTATCACGATGTTCCTGGCAGCTACAGCTGCATTTGCAGTTAGGAAGACAAAATGATCTCCTAATTCCCCCTTCATGTCTTTGCCGCAGCCATTGCACGGGCTGCGGCGCTTTTTTTATAAAAAAGTATCACCCATCCGGTCAGATCCTCCGGATGGGTGATAGTGATCTATTATGTTATCAGAGCGTTATATCTCATTATCCCTGAACGCCCTCATCATTTCATTGGTAAGACTGGCGGAGCCGGGCTGCAGGATTATATCCCCGCGTTCTACCCATTCGGCATACTTCAGCTCGTTTTCATCCATGCGGATATCCCCGTCGCCAACTGCATCACAATAGAAGCCCACGAGTATATCCTGTGCCATGCCCCAGGGCTGGGAACGGTAGTATCTGATATTCTTCACGCTGACACCCGTTTTCTCCATGACCTCCCGCTTGACCGTTTCCTCCAGGGTCTCCCCTATCTCGGTGAAACCCGCCACAAGGGCGTTATGGGCATAGCCTCTCCTGTACCGCGTGATGAGCAGACAGTTGTCTTTTATGACACCCACTATCACCGCGGGATTTATACGAGGATAGACAGTATTCCCGCATTTCGGACAGACAAGGGAACGTTCCTTTTCGCCAAAAGAGAGCACTGCCCCGCACCTGCCGCAGAACCTGTTATCTGCATACCATTTGTTCAGATGATAGGCAGTGAATGCGGCAAAAAGCTCCTTGCCGGAATATCTGTCACGAAGCTCCCTTATAGTTCGGTACTCAAAGCCCTGTACAGTGTATCCTGCTTTATCGGATGCCAGAAAATACCGCCTGTCATCCACGGAGAAAAGATACACCGCCGCGTCACTTTCTATATCGCATCCCGATGTGAATCTTATGTTCCCGTCCTGCTCTCCTGTGAGCAGCCTGCCCTCATGGTCGAATACCAGCAGAAAGTCATCTTCATTCATAGAGCAGTTTCTGAAGCTGTTGTCAAGCCTGCTGGGGTAAATATCCTGTATCATGATCCAGATCCTTCTTTATTTCAGTATTGGGCGCCAGTCATCTTCACTGTCAAGGAACAGCTCTGCAAACTCACCGTCTGCCAAAATGCGCATTATCCCATCCATGTGCCATACCCAGTCCGATCGCAGTACATCGTCCTTTTCCATCCAGAACACACGCCCCTCATCGGAAGATGTGACCTCTCCCGAAAACCTATCCGCCCTGAACAGGAATACCACATAGCGCTTCCCGTCCTCTTCCATCCAGTCCTTGACACCGCAGAGTTCCGGACTTTCGATGGTAAGCCCTGTTTCTTCCATGATCTCACGGATAACGGAATCGACTATGGGCTCACCGGGTTCCACATGGCCGCCCGGGAATATTATGCCTCCGGCACCTTTCTTTTCCTGTACAAGCACCTTCGTACCGTCCTTTACCATACACATATTGGTAAGTGTCACCTTTTCAGTACGTTCCATAGTCTCTCCCATCCATTTACATGACCCTGCAGCTGACTGCCCTATCTATTATATCAGCTTTTTGTACATAAATCAAGTGGTCATATCTTATTCCCGGTATGTTGAGGGCTGAACCATATCAAAATATTGATTTTTCGCTGATGTTGTGATATAATCAAAGGGTATCAGATATTCACGCCATCGGGAGGGACTAATGGAAAAGGATATTGTAAAAATGCTAAATGATAAAGTCAGGAAATTCAGAAAATGGGCTGAAAAAAACTATCCCGACAAGACAGAGGACAATGACAACGGTCAGTGGTGTTTCTGCTCTGAATTTGATGAGATGTATTCCGCCGCCGTTGATGTGATAGAGAAATGCCCCGCATCCGAAGCGGATGAAAGCGTCACGGACGATCTGCTGTATGCGATAGCAAGGGACAATGAGTGCGAATGCATCATACAGATAGCAGAAAAGCATAACGAATGGTTCTCACTTTTGTGCAGGAAATGTCTTGACTCCCCCTATACCAATGCAAAATGGCAGTTTGCAAAGGAACTTGGAAAATATGACGGTGATGACGATCTGAAACAGCTCATCTACAGATTTCTTTCCACCGGTGATGAATATACCGAGCGCATGGCACTGCAGTCCCTTGCGGATATCGACCCAAAACAGGCGGAGAAATACGCAGTCAGATCCTGGGAAAGGAACATCTATAAACATGATGAATACCAGAAGATCATGGCGCTCCATGTCCTGTACCGCATAAAATCGCCGCTGCTTGAAAAATACATACGGGAAGCCGATATATCAGACTATCACTATCTCAGAGAGAATGCCGCGCAGATACGCGAGATGCTTGCAGAGGATAATGTTGATATCCCATCCCAATGATGTTTGCCTGTCAGCATACTTAAAAGTATGAACTAATTGTAAATTATTGATATCATACCTTCTAAACTATTGACAAATCACGAAAAAAAAGTTATAATATTTAAGTTGTGATTTTTATGTGCCATTAGCTCAGTCGGCAGAGCATCTGACTTTTAATCAGGGGGTCTGGGGTTCAAATCCCCAATGGCACACCAGCGTTCCTGCACCGCGGGAACGCTTTTTTTATCCCTGCCAGAAAACCTGACTATCCTATTGTGTTTTTCCCGAAAATGTGTTATACTATAATTCAGACATTTCACCCGCCTGCGGGTATCGTATACATCCACATCCATAACCGAAAGTGAAGGGAACATCATGAAGGTACAGCACAAGGCAGCCTTGAAAAGCTACAAGGCAAGCGGCTTTATAGGAAAATATCAGCGGCTCGTCAAAAACGAGGTCATCCCCTACCAGTATAAGGTACTGTGGGACAAAACCGGCGATAAGGACACGGAAAAGAGCCATGTCATCGCAAATTTCATCAACGCAGGCAAGGCAGTCCGCGGTGAGGATGTCGGTGACGGTTTCTACGGCATGGTGTTTCAGGACAGTGATGCCGCAAAATGGCTCGAAGCCGTGGCATATTCTCTGGTCACATACCCCGACAAGGAGCTTGAAGCACAGGCAGATGAGCTTATCGATATAATAGCTGCAGCCCAGGACAGTGACGGTTATCTCGATACGTACTTCACCATAAAGGATAAGGAAAAGCGCTGGACGAACCTGCACGAAGCCCATGAGCTCTATTGTGCAGGGCACATGCTCGAAGCGGCTGTAGCCTACTATCAGGCAACGGGCAAGAAGAACCTGCTCGGTGTAATGGAGAAGAATATCGACCATATCTACAAGCATTTCATTGAGGAAGGTCACGAAGGCTTCCCGGGTCATCCCGAGATAGAGCTGGCACTGCTCAAAATGCACCGCGTTACGGGCAATAAAAAGGCTCTTGAGCTCGCCCGCGCATTCATCGACCGCAGAGGCACCGATGAATTCTATGTAAAGGAGCGGGACAGGCGCGACTGGGTAATATGGGGCGGGGACCCGCATGATACCTTCTATTCCCAGTGCGACCGCCCTGTAAGGGAGCTTGAAAAAGCAACAGGCCACGCTGTGAGAGCGGTATATCTGTTCACGGCAATGGCAGACCTGGCTTCTGTGGATGATGACAAGCCTCTTGAGACCGCTGCAAAACGCCTCTGGAAGAATATCACAGAGCAGCGAATGTACATCACCGGCGGCATAGGCTACTCAGTACACGGTGAGGCATTCACAGTGGACTATGACCTCCCTCCCGATACCGCATACTGTGAGACCTGTGCATCACTGGGACTTATGTTCTTTGCATCAAGACTGGCAGAGCTCGAATGTGACAGCAGCTATGCCGACATAATGGAACGTGCCTTCTACAATACAGCCCTTGCGGGGATGCAGCTTGACGGCAAAAGGTTCTTCTATGTGAATGCCCTTGAATCCCTGCCGGGAATTTCGGGAAGATCTCCCACACACCGCCACACAGTCCCCGAAAGACCCAAGTGGT
>JAFPYQ010000424.1 GCA_017394475.1 Oscillospiraceae bacterium
AAGAATGAAATTTTCAACGGCAGGATAGTAAAGGTGCGCAAGGATAAAGCGATGCTTGATAACGGGAGCATCGTTGACCGAGAGCTGGTCATACATTCCGGCGGCGTGTGCGTGGTGCCCCTTACGGATGAAAATGAGGTCATTATGGTAAGGCAGTTCAGGTATGCGTTTATGGAACCGTTGCTGGAAATACCCGCAGGCAAGCTTGAAGTCGGCGAGGATCACCGGAGTGCGGCACTCAGGGAGCTTTCGGAAGAGACCGGTGCAGAGTGTACATCCTTTGACTTTCTCGGAGTGTGCTATCCTTCTGTGGCGTATCTTACGGAAAAGATATATATGTACCTTGCACGGGGACTGAAATTCGGCAAAGCCCACCTTGACGAAGGCGAGTTCCTCGATGTGGAGAGGATACCTCTTGAAAAGGCAGTCAGAATGGTCATGGACGGTGAGATACCCGACGCAAAGACCCAGATAGCACTGCTCAAGACCTATGAGATCATCAGGAACGGGGGAAAAGCTACCGTGATAAATGGCTGATAAGACTGTACCAATCTCCCCCGTTCAGGGCGTTTAATGCTTGTTTTATACGATTTTATCGCAATTTTTGATATGCTGCGGCGAAAAAAGTTAAAAAAGCACTTGCAAATCATTTAAAAATGTAGTATAATTTAATAGATTATGCTATTTGATATTTTTATATAGGGAAAGCTCACGATGATACCGCTTTTCGGGACACGCGGAGCAAACCCGTTACGACCGGAGGAATATTATGTCAAGCTACAATGAGCTGATGGCAGAATACAGGGAGAAAACACCCTCCAGTGCAAGAAACAGGCTCACAGCCCTTTTTGACGGAGGTGTATTTTTCGAGATCGGTTCTGCTACCGCAGTGGAGGGAAGAAAGCCCTCTGTGATAACGGCACACGGTTGCATAGAAAATATGCCCGCCTATGCCTTCTCCATAGACAGCTCTGCTGAGAGCGGCGCTATCGACAGCGTTCAGGCACAGAAGATAGTCGGGCTCTATGAACTGGCCGGGAGAAATGGTGTTCCCGTTATCGGGTTCTATGATTCGCTGGGCGCGTTCATAAATGACGGCGCAGATGCTCTCAATGCCTACAGTGCCATACTCGCTAATGCTGCGGAAATGTCGGGCGTGGTACCGACTGTATCGGTGATAAACGGTATATGCTCCGGTTCACTGGCACTTATCGCAGTTTCAGCCGATCATATCATCATGACAGCGGATTCACAGCTCTATTTCGAGCCGAATACCGACAGCACTGCCGAAAGTGCAGCCAAGAACGGCCTTGTTTCCATGACAGTTGCCGATGATACAGCAGCAACAGCGGCAGTTAAGGCATATCTGAGCCTTATGCCTGCAAACAATCTGGAGAGCCCCGCAGAATTCGGCTTTGATGAGCCTTCATTCAAGGGCATCAAGGATGCACAGAGTTTTGTCCGTTCCGTTTCCGATGCAGATTCCGTTACCGAGCTCTATGCTGATTACGGCACATCCGCCTATACAGCCCTTGCAGGGGTATCGGGAATGTCCGCAGGCTTTGTGGCAACGAACAAGAGTGCGGATAAGCTCACAAAGGATGACCTTTCCAAGATAGCACGTCTTGTAAGGCTCTGTGATGCATTCGGTCTCCCTGTCATCACTCTTGTTGATTCAAAGGGTATCGAGAAGGATGCGGCACTTTCACTTGCAAAGGCATCAGCAGCGTATGCAGAGGCTTCGGTGCCCAAGCTTGCAGTGGTCAAGAATGCGGTAGGTGCTGTGTTTACCGCATTTGCAGGCAAGAACGTATCCGCAGACAGTGTCATAGCAGTTCCCGATGCAGTCATCTCCCCTATCGCTCCCCTTACTGCAGCAGAGTTTTTGTATCATGACAAGCTCGAAGGCGCTGTTGATACAAAGGCTGAACGCGATAAGCTGGCTGCTGATTTTGCGCTGAACAGTGCCAATGCATTTGCAGCAGCTGCAAAGGGCGCTGTGGATGATGTTGCAGATCCCGAGGCTCTGCGTTCCTATATAGTGAATACACTTGAAATTTCAAAAGGCAAGAGACTTGCACGCAGGATACCCAAGAAACACGGAATTATATGATAGGTGAGTAAACTGAAAAGATATAATATTACAGTAAACGGAAAGACTTATGATGTTGAAGTGGAAGAGGTTGGCGCAGGCAGCTCCCCTGCTGCTCCCGCACCTGCTGCAGCTCCCGCGGCTGCACCTGCTCCCGCTGCTCCCAAGGCGGCTCCTGCAGCAGGCAGCGGAACTCCCGTAAAGGCTCCTATGCCCGGCAACATCCTTGATGTAAAGGTAAATGTGGGCGATGCAGTTAAGACCGGACAGGTGCTCATCGTGCTCGAGGCTCTTAAAATGGAGAATGACGTGGTATCACCTGCTGACGGCAAGGTAACATCCGTCATGGTAAAGAAAGGCGATACCGTGAACTCCGATGATGTGCTTGTGACCGTAGGCTAAGTCTGTTTTAAGAGGAAATCAAAATGAGCAAGAAAATAGGAATTGTCGAGACCGTACTCCGTGATGCTCATCAGTCGCTGATAGCAACAAGAATGAGCATCGACGAAATGATACCCATAATGCAGGAGATGGACAAGGTAGGCTACTATGCCGCAGAGGTATGGGGCGGCGCTACATTTGACTCCTGCATCCGCTTCCTTGATGAGGATCCCTGGGAAAGACTCCGCATAATCCGCCGTGAGATGCCCAATACCAAGCTGCAGATGCTTTTCCGCGGCCAGAATATGCTGGGCTATCGTCACTATGCGGATGATGTGCTTGAATATTTTGTTCAGAAGA
>JAFPYQ010000425.1 GCA_017394475.1 Oscillospiraceae bacterium
ATCGGCATGACACTGGTCACTGCCGCATCAAGAGGACAGGATATCAGCGTAGGCGCTGCCATTGCCATAAGCGGCAGTGTGCTGCTCAGAGTCCTCTGCGGTACGGATACCCGTCCTGAGACCCTTGCGGCTCCTATCATCGTGGGATTCCTCGTAAGTGCCATAGTTGCCATGCTGTTCGGCGCATTCAACGGCACCCTTGTGGCGTATTTCAATATACAGCCCATGGTAGCCACACTTATACTCTTTACCGCAGGCCGTTCTATTGCCGCCTGGATAAACAACAATGAGCTGCCCATCGTCACCGATGAGACATTCTCCTATTTCGGAGGATATATCCCCGGTATACCCATCCCTACGCCCTTCTTTATCGCACTTATCTTCTTCGGGATAACATGGCTGCTGCTCAAATTCACCAATATCGAGCTCTATGTGCAGTCTGTGGGCATCAATGAGAAGACATCCCGCCTCAACGGCCTTGACCCCGAGCTCATCAAATTCGGTACCTATGTGTTCTTAGGGTTCTGTGTGGCAATAGCTGCGCTTATCAAGGTGAGCCGCCTCTCAACGATAAACTATTCCGTTATCGCAAAGGATATCGAGATGGACGCCATCCTTGCAGTGGCACTGGGCGGTAACTCCCTGGGCGGCGGCAAGTTCAATATGCCTGCTTCCATTCTGGGTGCATACGTTATACAGTTCCTCACCACAACGCTCTATAAGTTCGATGTACAGTCAACTGCGCTCCCTGCTTACAAGGCAGTGGTGGTAATAGTTCTGGTAGTCCTCAGTGCGCCTATCGTAAGGGATAAGATATCCGCGTTTTTCAGGAGCTTGCGCTCACCTCAGAGTGCAGCGGGCGGAAAGGCATAAGGGGGTATAGTCATGTCGACCAAAACAGTAAATGAGGGCAAGAAGAAAAATCTGCTCAGCAACATGACGGATACCAACCTGCTCACATCCATCACCATCGCGGTGTTCATAGTGATGTATATCTGCGCTATCATCTTCCTGCAGAAGGGCTTTCTGAAGCCTCAGACCCTTTTCAATCTGCTCAATGCCAATGCAGCACTTATCATCCTTTCCTGCGGTATGACCCTTGTTATGATAACAGGCGGTATAGACATTTCCGTGGGCGGTGTCACAGCCCTTGTAAGTATGAGCTGCGCTGTGTTCCTGGATTATCACGGAGGAAATGTTTTCGGTGCCATACTCCTCTCCATAGGCATAGGCCTTGCATTCGGCCTTATACAGGGATTCCTGGTGGCATATCTGGACATACAGCCCTTTATCGTCACCCTGGCGGGGATGTTCTTTGCAAGGGGCATGACGACGATTGTAAATACAAATCCCTTCAATGTTGAGAACGAGCAGTTCGTTGCCCTGAAGGAAACGAGGATAATCATCCCCTTCTTAGGATCTGTGAACAAAAAGGGCATCTATGTGGATGCGTATATCGAGATAGGTGTTGTGATAGCCCTGCTCACTGTTGCCGTACTTTTCGTGGTGCTCAAATGGACTAAGATGGGACGAGGCTTCTATGCAGTGGGCGGCAACCGTCAGAGTGCCCTGATGCTGGGTATCAATGTAAAGCAGACTGTTTTCCTCTCCCATGTGATATGCGGTCTTCTGGCAGGCATCGGCGGATTTGTATACTTCATGCATGTAGGCTCGGGCTCTGCATCCCACGCATCGGGTGCGGAAATGAACGCCATCGCATCCTCCATCATCGGCGGCACTATGCTGACAGGCGGTGTGGGCAACATAATCGGTACACTGTTCGGCACTATGTCACTGGCACTGATACAGAACATAGTTTCTTCTGTCGGCCTCGATCAGGCATGGTGGACAGGTATCACCATAGCTGCTATGCTGTGCATATTCCTGGTGGTACAGAGTATCATCATCACAAGGCGCAAAAAGGCAGAAAATCAGAAGTGATACGATCTTATCCGATCTGCCTGAATGATCTGCCCGGCATGGACAACGCATTATCTTCTCCATACAATAAGACCCGCATATCCATAAACGGATGTGCGGGTCTGCTGTTATAATATGCGGATATCCTTTATTATCTTCTTTATCTTCATTTCAT
>JAFPYQ010000426.1 GCA_017394475.1 Oscillospiraceae bacterium
ACCCACGGGGAAATATCCCTGCATCTGTGCCAGTTCATCGCCGTACAGATAGGCATTGAGCTGCTCTAAGCCCCGGATTCTCAGTGCCGAATGTATTTTTTTGCATATATCTCCGTCAAGTCTTGTCTTTGTGACCCAGGGGCCTGCCAGCTCCTGACCGTAAAGGGAGACAGCAAAATTTTCCGCCAGCCCCTCGCTGACCATCATCTCCCCCAGAGTTATGTCATCATGCCATTTCAGGTACTGGAAACGCACATTATGGTTTGTCTCATGGGCAAGCGCTGCATGGACGCGGTGCAGTGTATCTTCCCCGGGTACCAGCCATGCCATGATATATCCCGGGATACCGCCGTCACCGCAATAATTCCCGTTCATGACGGTAAAGGCATTGCTTTCATCAGCCAACAGCAGTGAGAATACATATTCCTTCACAGGCATATCTATGCCATCCTTCACAAAACACTCCAGTGAACGTTCTATGGCTCCCCTGCATCGTTGCCACAGGCAGTCATCGGCAAGCATTTCGTTCTGCGATGCTGTTTCTCCGGTAAATGCGGAAGGCACCAACAGTCCCATCATCCTGCACGCCATTATTATGTCATATCCCCCGGGATGAGCTGCTTTCAGCGGGATATGATAGCAGTCCCATTTATACTGAAAGGGGCTCATCAGTTCATAGCGGAATATGTCATCACGCTTTTCGGGCGGTGCAGAAAGCATTTTACGGTATATATCATCTGAACGTATCTCTTTGATAGTCATATCATCATCTCCTTACACTGATGATACACTATTACGTTACGTCATAGTCAAGTGTGAAAAGATACTTTTGTATGATCACACAAAAGCTGATGTGTTTTCATACAAAAGTTTAGTATCATTCGTGCATCGCATATTCTTTCCGCAGGCGGTACAGTTCAATGAACAGCTTATCGCCAGCAGCTATCGCATCCGGGACACATCATATTCCGTTATTCTGCTATCTCAAACATACCCATGAAGCCTCGCAGCCCGGTATCTATGTCTGTATCCTGCGGCAGAAGTGCCAGCGCCACCTGAAAGGGTTCTGTATTTTCCGCATCGGTCTGCATCAGGAAGGCATAATCCCCGCGGATATCCGTTACAATATAATCGTGCTGTTCCATATCTTCTCCTGTTTATCACGGTATATCGGTCTTTTCGTCCGTATTGTCATGAACTCTCATCCTATACTCTTTATCTTCGTCTATCATCTTCAGCATTATCCTGCCATAGTGGATATCGAACTGGGTTCCCAGTCCGTTTATTATCTCATTGCGCACCTTTTCCTGCGGCAGAACGTCACGGTAGCTGCGCTTTGAGGTCATGGCGTCATAGGCATCGGCAATGGCGATTATCCTTGCGATATCTGGTATCTCACCGCCCTTGAGGCCGTCGGGATAGCCCTTGCCGTCGATGCGCTCATGATGATAATGGGCACCAACATTGAGATAATCCGCTACGGTTATCTTTGAAAGTATCTGATAGCCTAAAGTGGGGTGTGCCTTTATTATGGCATACTCCTCATCTGTGAGCTTGCCGGGCTTGTTTATGATGGCATCGGGAATGCCTATCTTTCCCACATCATGCAGCAGGGCTGCAATATATATCTCCCTGCACTCCTTGTCGCTCTTGCCGTCTATCTGTGCTATTTTAAGGGAATACTCCGCCACTCTGCGGGAATGACCGTTGGTATAGCGGTCCTTTGCTTCTATCGCCTCGGAGAATGCGGAAGCGGTCTGTACCAGCATAGAACGCATATACTGTTCTTCCTTGCGCAGCAGCTCCACTTCCTTGTGATGCGCCTTTTCAACCTCGTCATCGGTCTCGATTATGGCGAATACATACAGCACCATGACCGTTGACACAAGAGTAATATTCGTAAGAGACAGCCCATAGACAAAGACCTGCACATAGCTTGCGATTATAGGGAGCGATGTGAACAGAAACAGCGGTATCTCCTGTATGGGTCTCAGTTTATCCTTCTGGTCGTAGACGATGGAGAGCTGCATGGCTGTTATCACCAGCGGGAAGAAAAAGCACAGTATGAAGCCCTTTCCGCGCTGGTAGAGATTGTTCTCGTCAAAATAGTAATACAGGCCTGTGAACTGTGTCAGGACTATGAGCACCGCATCAGTTATGATAAGTACCCTTGCAATGGTGAAACGCCGCGCCCGCCGCTTCATCTCCGCCATTTCCGTCAGGAATTCCCCCAGATACTCATTGAATATCCACATTATCACAAGGGTGAGGGAATAGACCATGAAATTGCACAGCCTTACCATCACAAACCCTGTCATGGAGCCATCGCCCCTGAACTGATAGGCGTGACGGTCAAAAATGAGCAGGAACATAGAAGTGATCCCCAGCACGAACAGCTGAGTTTTCCGCCTTCTGGATATGGTCCTCGAAAATAGGACGAATCCCGACATCACAAGGCACACACCTGCAAGCACCATCATCATATTCTGCTGATGAGCCTTTAGGAATTCAAGCATTTACACACCTCAACACAAACCGACAACTGATGAGGTATCCTTGGGACAGGCATTATCAACGGCATTTATGCCCCGAGGCAGCCTCAAAATTATATTTTACTATACCCAGATCTATTTTTGTCATAGGCCCGGGCTTTGTGGTTATAACAACGTCATCGCCGTTAAGAGAGACGAAAAATTTCTGCTGATTCAAGGCAGTAGGCGCCATAACAGCCGCTGTCATGCCGTTTCTGAACCATAAAGGCATATCGCTCTCACGCACATTGCAGAGCTTTTCCATGGACTTTGAACGGCGGGAACTGCCTTTATTCTCACCATAGCCTATGGCGATGACACAGATGATCTTTTCGCCTGCTGCGGTATCCGCCTTGCACTTGCCCTTGCCGTAAGTGCCTGCCACCCAGCAGGTATTGAGCCCCATCATCTGCGCTTCAAGGACTATCTTCTGCCCATAGTAGCCGCCCAGTTCATCA
>JAFPYQ010000427.1 GCA_017394475.1 Oscillospiraceae bacterium
TCGGTCACTACATGAAGCAGGTTTGTCACTATACAGTTGTTGAAGAAATGGTCTGCCATGCCTATCCATATATTGCCTGAGTTCTGATATAAAAGTCCCCATTTTATCCCCATGAGCATCGAAAGGATGATATAGCCAACTGTCATCACTATGAATTCACCTGCTGCCATATCCCCGTCAATAAGGCTTCTGACAGGTGTGACTATATGCCATAGACCGAAAAGCAGTGCGGAGAGATACAGTGCTTTTTTCGGCGAATACTCGGATGAAAGATAGGTGATGTAAAATCCCCTGAATAAGCCTTCTTCCATCCAAACATTGACGACGTTGAAGAAGATACACATCAGAACAAATCCGATGCCCGTGAGCTTGACAGTGTTGCCTGTAAGAGAAAAGCCTGTGACGAAAAACTCGATGTGAGCAGGAGTGCCGCACATTTTCAGTGCGATGAATTCTGCGACAAATGCCAGTGAATAGCTTGCGGCACATATTACGAAGCCCTTGGCGATACCTGCTGCAAGCTCCTCCTTTTTTATCCCGATATCCCGCCATGTCATTCCCAGACGGTCAAGGACGAAAAACAGAGCGGCTATCCCGAATACCTTGTTGATGAAACATTCCGCGAACACAGTCTCATCGGTCCTGATGAACAGGACTTCCAATGTATGTACCGCAAGGCATATCAGAAACAGGATAAGGCTGTTTCTGACAGTGTTTTTAAATGCTTTCTCCATGTTGATGCTCCTTTGTGTGATGTATGCTTATTCGATGGCTGCTGTATCCGATGCCTTCACTGTTTTGGTGTAGAGTGCTGTTATAAATGTCACAACGGTGACTGCTGCAAATATGACTGCAGGGAAGATAAGGAATGTTTCCATTCCGTTCACAGCATACTCTATACCGCTCGATGCACCCATTACTGCAAATATCGGGTCCATAATGAGCTTTGTTGCGGGTGTGCTGATAACTGCAGCTGCAACGATGGATATCGCTGTGATGATCATGAATCTGAGGACATGTATGCATATCACAGAACGGCTCTTGAAGCCTATCGCCTTCATCAGAGCTATCTCCGCCGTTTCCTTTGATATGAAGGAGCGTTCCATGAGCACTGTTATCAGTATGATTATAATGAGTGCCACAGCAAGGGTAAGGTCCTTTACACTGCGCACAGCATCTGCTGCCTTTGTGCAGTCATTTACAAAGCCTGCCTTGTCAAATACACGGTTTGAACCGAATATATCCTTTATCATCTCTATGCGACGGTTTATAGTATCAGTGTCCGGGTCATCGTCAAAGTCTATCTGATAAGCCATGAGCTGTACTATGGAGGTATCGGGGATATGGTATCCATTGTTGAGCTTTCCGCAGTAACCAAGGCCGTTGAATGAATCATAAAGGGCAGTGATGATGAATCTTTCGGCTTTGTTGTTGAAGGAAACCTCCACAGTATCACCGATACCTGCCCCGATATCCTTCGCGGCAACGTAAGTAAGAGCGATCTCATCACTGTTTACCGGTGCGGTGCCTTCAGCATAATAATAATCCGTGGGCGATGTTTCAGGGCACCACATGAGCCTTATGGAAACATCCCTGTCATTGCAGGAGGCTGTTGCTGATATTATTGCTTCACTGTGTACATTCGCACTGAGGCCGTTATCTGCAAGTACTGTGCGGACTTCCTCATTAGTCTGTTCTATGGTCTTGCTGCCGCCGATAATTTCATTCACTGCAGACTGGTTCACATAATAGACATCGCTCTTTGTAACGCCTATCATGTATATGAGCTTATCACTTGACAGTGTTTCTGCCGTGCTTGAAAGTATCATTACCAGCAGTGAGCACAGAGTGAATATGGCGGTTATTACCGCTGTCTGTCCGGGTGAGCTCAGCACATCGTTCAGGGAGATAAAGCTGTTTGCACCGAGTGCTGTCTTGCTGAATGACAGTGCTCCGTGCTTTCTGAAACGTTCACCTGTCCGGCCGTTTCTCACAGCATCCCCGGGGGAGAGTTCCTTTATCTTCGAGGTGCAGCCCCAGCAGAAAAGAAGTATAATACCGATGACTATAATACAGGATATTATATTTATCAGGACTTTATGATCATTGGTGATTATCATATTCTCACTTACCGAACCCAGGAGCATATCACCGAAGGGGAATGCCGCTGCAAGGCCTATGAGAGCGCCGATAACTGCCAGTCCCAGATATTTTATCAGGTAAAGGGAACGTATGGAGCGGTTTTTGAGCCCCACAGCTTTCATAACTCCTATCTCGCGGAACTCCTCTGTGATGCCAAGGCTGATGGTGAAACGCAGTACTGCAAATGCTATGAGTATCAGGCAGATGCTTACCGCCATGATAACGCCTGCGATGAGGGTATTTACGATATATGATGTCTTTATCATGGAGCGCTCGGCGTAAAACCTCACTCCGTCGGCGGTGGATATTATATTTTCCACTGCACTTTTGTCCGTTGTATCCACATAATACATGGAGTGGTGATAAAGAGCTGATGCTTCCTCCGCCATCATTTCATCAAATGCGTTTTTGCTTATGAGAAAACGGGGATTATCCATCATATCAGAGCCCATGGCGGCATCTTTGCATACACCTGCGAATGTGAATCCGAAGCTTTTCCCGCTGATGT
The DNA here is from genome assembly GCA_017394475.1 of Oscillospiraceae bacterium. GTDB lineage: Bacteria > Bacillota > Clostridia > Oscillospirales > Ruminococcaceae > Huintestinicola. The sequence goes on from JAFPYQ010000427.1 coordinate 2,651, forward strand.
TTATATCTATGGTATCACCCATGGCAAGACCCGCTTTTTTGGCGATGGAGTTGGTTATGTAGACTTCATTGCCGGGGATAGCTTCGATAAGCTCATTATTCATATCAAAATAA
>JAFPYQ010000428.1 GCA_017394475.1 Oscillospiraceae bacterium
GGTTCATACTCAGAGATGAGGACGGCGGTCTGCTCTATTCCAATGATTACCGCAAGAGAGATTCCGAGGGCTGGAAGGCAATGTTTGAGGCATACTCGGGTGAGTTGAACCAGACTATATATGAATTTGACATGAGGATGCGTCCCCTTGCCATGAGATTGACCGATACCCCCGGATATGAGGTCTGGCCTATATTATATGAGGACTATAGAGAATATATCGATGATGATGACAAAGAGATGATACTGGAGGTCGTAAATCCCTATGGTTCATACCGTTCATTTTCGGATTGTGTACAGGTAACGATAGGCCTCGGTTTTCCGGGGATAACCCGACAGTCCATGGAAGCGCAGAATGCCACATGGGTGCTGATCGCACTGTGTGTTCTGGGTATCGTTCTTTTCCCCCTGGTCAGCTTTATTTTCGGCAAGTTACAGACCAGATACATGACCTTCGGTTTTTTCTGTTTCTTCTGGTCGGTTTATTCCTCCCTCAGCGTAAACAGCTGGTATTTGAACAGTTATGCCTACGATCCCGTAATATGTATGACGCTTCACAGAGGTTCTGTATTTCTCTTCTTCACTGCTCTGCTGGTGTATTTCCGTGCCAATCTGCAAAAGGATATTTCCCGCATAATAGCGGCAGTCCTTGAGATAATATTCATGCTCGCTACCGCAGCGGCATTTGTGCTTCATTTTGCCGGCATATGCGATCTGGTAAGATTCTCCTCATTTGCCATGTGGCTGATGGCAGCGTTTATGGCGATACTTGCGGTACTGCTCTCCATAGAGGCGAAAAAGGACAAGAACGCTTTTACATACCTTATCTCATGGGTGCCCATGATGGCAACGCTGCTGTTGGATATCGCAGATCATTTTATATCCATACCGGGTGACGGCTTTACCAAATACGGTTTTTCGGTCACGCTCATCCTTCAGATCGTCCGGCTGCTTATAGACCTGCGTCATCAGTACAAGGAGGCCATACGCTATCAGCAGATGCAGAAGGAACTGTATGAGGCTAAGGTGTCGGTCATGACATCCCAGATACAGCCTCACTTCATGTACAATGCCCTGACGTCCATTGCCATGATGTGTACCATCGACCCCGGTACCGCACAGGAGGCTACCATCACATTTGCAAAGTATCTGCGCACCAATATGGACTCTCTCAGGCAGAGAGCTCCCGTAAAGTTTGAGGCGGAACTGGAGCATCTGAAAAAGTATCTGTATATAGAAAAGCTCCGTTTTCAGGACAAGCTCAACATCGAGTATAACATCACCGTGACCGACTTCCTTATACCGCAGCTTTCCGTGCAGCCCATCGTGGAGAATGCCGTGAAGCACGGCGTGGGCATGAAGAAGAAGGGCGGCACAGTGACTATCGCCACCCGTGAGACGGATAATGACTATGAGGTGATAATATCCGACGACGGCGTGGGATTTGACGTAACTGCGGCTCGGAAAGATGACGAACGCTCGCATATAGGGATGGAGAATACCGTTACACGGCTGAGAGAGATGTGCTCAGGCCGTCTGAATATCGAAAGCTCCGTGGGCGAAGGCACCACTGTTACCATAATACTACCGAAGGAGGGGCAGAAAAATGAGGATACTGTGTCTTGATGATGAGCCGCTGGCTCTGAAAATGCTGGAAAAGTGCGTCTGCGAGGTCAAGCCCGATGCGGATGTGGCAGGATTTGACGATCAGGACGACCTGCTGGAGGATGCCGAGAAGAACGGCTGCGACATTGCCTTTCTTGACATTCACATGAGAGGCATGGACGGCGTGGAGGTGGCAAAGAGGCTCAAGGGCATAAACCCGAAGATGAACATCATCTTTGTGACGGGATATTCCGAGTATAAGGGCGATGCCATGGATATGAAGGCAAGCGGCTATATTATGAAGCCCGTGACAAAGGAGGATGTGGAAAGGGAGCTGTCCGACCTGCGCTTCCCAATCGTGCCGCAGAAGGGGGCGCTGCTGCTTGTACAGTGCTTCGGGAACTTCGACGTGTTCACTCCCGACGGCGCCCATGTGCGCTTTGAGCGGAGCAAGGCAAAGGAAGTGTTTGCCTATCTTATCCACAAGCACGGAGCATCCTGCACCACCAGGGAGCTTTTCGCCATCATCTTTGAGGATGAGCCGTATGACAAGAAGCTCCAGAATCTGCTCCAGACCTATATCTATTCCATGATAAAGAGCCTGAAGGAGATCGGTGCGGAAAGTGTGGTCATAAGGAGCTACAACGCCCTTGCGGTCAATGTGGATCTGATAGACTGTGACTACTACCGGTTCAAGAGGCTCGATGCGGGTGCGATAAACAGCTATGAGATAGAATATATGAGTCAGTATGACTGGGCGGATTTCCTCTACAACGGATATTGATGCAGAGGAGCGGCTTTCGCCTTAGAAAGGAAAACAAATGAGATATGATCGGACGGCAGCGGCAATGCGGCTTGTCATCCCCGCGATGATACTGTGTATCATCGGCGACTACTGTATAGGCATAGAGCCCCGTGGCTCGGAGATGTACGGTATTGCGAGTGCGGGATGGCTCACTGTGTCAGACCTGAGGATAGCCGTATCAAACCTGACGGGAACGGTGGGGAGCCTGCTGTACGCCATCGGTGCTGTCGCATTTGCAAGGTTTCTGCTTGAAC
>JAFPYQ010000042.1 GCA_017394475.1 Oscillospiraceae bacterium
ATCCTTACACTATGAAGGAGGGCATATCAAAGATACCCGGTGTCAGGAAAGCGCTTATCTCATACGGCGGTATATTTGACAGCTATGTAAGTGTCAAGGGTTCGGACGAAAGAGCAATGATGACAGTTTATGATGACTACAGGGATTCGGAGAACATAAAGCTTTTAGAGGGTCGCTTCCCCGAGCAGGACAATGAAGTACTCATAACCGTCAAAAGACAAAAGATGGAGGATATAGGTATAGGCGACAGCATAGTTCTCGAGGGCTATGGGGTCGAAGCAAAATATGTCATCACGGGAGTGACCAGTTCTCTGATCAATAACGGCGTAGGCGTGTACCTCACGACAGACGGCTATCTGCGAACAATGTTCAATGACCGTCCCAGCGCTGTGTCGGTATATTTAGAGGACGGCGTGACACAGGAACGCTTTGAGCAGGAACTGACAGCCCGATATGGAAAGAGCATAAAAGATATCTTAAACGAGGAGCCTGCGGGAGAGACCCTCGAAGAGCAGATACATTCACTGGCAGAGCAGAAGCTTGCCGTACTTATCAACTACTACGGCATCACCAACGCGGATTATGCGATTGTTTCCGATGATGAATTCATCACCGGAAACAGCAGCGGACTGCTCATAAAGGATGTGACATCCTTTATGGGTATGGCAAAGCAGCAGATGGGACCCATTGCTGATGTTACGAAAGCTGTATCGATTGTCATGATGGTGATAATATCCGTTGTTGTGGCAGCGATACTGGGGCTTATTGTTTCATCTACGATAAAAAGACAGAGAAAGAGCCTTGGTATCATGAAGGGACTGGGATATTCCTCGAAGGATCTTATGACGCAGCTTGCATTGAAAACTATGCCCGTAACGGTAGTGTCCGTGATAACAGGTGCGCTGCTCACAAAGTATCTGTACAGCATCTTCTGGCTGTCAGCCTTTGGCATAATGGGGACCGTAAACACTTCAGTGACCATCGCTGCAAGCGCTGTTCTGACAGTCTTCTGCTACATGGTGACCTATATCTGTGCAGGCAGGGTAAAGGCGATATCCGTTACCGAGCTTATGACCGAATAAAGGGAGGAAATATTATGAAGAGGATAAGGAAAATATCAGCTGCAGTATTATTAGCTGTTGCTGTTATAACAGCGGGGGGCAATGTAAAAGCAGACGGTTTATCTGTGGATACCTCCAAAACAACTACGGTAACACGCTCTGCCGACGCAGAATATGTGTACTGCGTAGGCTCGGTCAGTAAGATGTATTCCACAACAGCGATCATGCAGCTTGCGGATGAGGGGAAAATAGATATAGAAAAACCCGTCACCGAATATATACCGGATTTCAGGATGGCAGACGAGCGGTATAAAGATATAACCGTTCATATGCTGATGAACCATACATCGGGGTTGATGGGATCCTCATGGAAGAACAGTTTCCTTTATGATGATAATGAGGTGCTTATGGCGGACAGCGAACATAATGTTCATGATATGCTTCTTGAAAACCTCTCTACCCAACGGCTCAAGGCAGACCCGGGGAAATTTGCGGCATACTGCAATGACGGATTTGTCCTTATGGAGATCATCGTTGAGAATGTGAGCGGAATGAGCTTTACCGACTATATCAGAGAAAATATTTCAGGAAATCTGGGGCTTGAAAACACAGGTACGGCTGTGGATATGTTAGGGAATGAAAGCCTGGTGCCGGCTGTGATGGCAGATAATACACGTCTTGAACAATGCTATTGTATGGTCACAGGCACAGGCGGGGTTTATGCCACGGCATCAGATAATGCAAAATTCGGTACAGTGTTTTTCACAAGCAATGATGCGCTGCTTTCGGAAGATGCCAAAGAGGCAATGGCGGCAAGGTGGAGTGACAGCGAATTTGTTGATGAAAACGGGCTCGGCTGGGACTATGCGGGAATGGAGCGTTATGAAAGCAACGATGTCAGGGTAGTCGGCAAGGGCGGCGATACGGGTATGGATCACGCATGGCTGTTCTGCGCTCCGGATGAACACATAAGCGTGTCGGTGCTCACAAGCGGCGGATCGAGCACATATAATGCTCTTGTGTCTGAGGCAATACTTGATACGATGCTTGCCGGGAGGGACATCAACATACAGGAGGAGAAAAAGGGCTGTACTACGCTCATGGAGATACCTGAAGAATACAACAGGTATGCTGGGTGGTATATCGTCAATGTGATGGGTGAAGGAGATTGTCTCTATCATATCACCTTCCCCGGAAACGGGTATATGCACATAGAAAAAACTACGCATCGCAGGACCACCTGCACGGACTATCTGCTTAACACCGATGGAGACTTTGCGGAGCTGGCGTATGAGGTGGAGGGTGATGACTTTGACACAAGCCTTGCCCCGGGGTATTCCCGCCTGTCTTTTGAGGAGAACGAGGATGGTACATTCTTAAGACTATCGGCGACTTTGGTATATCCGGGACTGGGATCCTATGATATCAGCAAGTACATCGGGCAGATGATAGAGGAAAACAATGTGAGCGATGAAGTGATAAATGTATACAGAGAGCTGGAAGAAAAGGCGCTGCTTCTGACAGGTGACAAGTATACCTCCGGTAACTATGAGGACTATGGTGGTTCACGGATATATGTGACAGATACTCTCAGAGGCTATGTTTTTTTATACGCTCACGGTCTTGATACTATACTGAAAATGGAAGATGCGGATCATCTTGTATCCTTCAAGAATATCCCGTCCTCATCAAGCAGGGATCTGATGAATATTACCATAGAAAGGGATGCCACCGGAATATCGGGGATAAGCTGTACCAATTCACTGAGCTTCATCACGGATGACAGTATCCCTACATTCGACGCATCCGTAAAAACGGTGGAGATCGGCGATGACGCAGCATGGTACAACATTGCTGACAGTATTGCAAACTGCCCTGTTACGGTAAATCGTCCCGAAAACAGTGCGATATATATATACAACAAATACGGTGAAGTCATCTATACCTCTCACGACCTGGATGCAAGATCTCAGATACCTATGCCTAAAGGCGGCAAAGTACTGTTCCTTGGACAGAGTGGGGACTGCTTTGATATTGTAATGTGATACAACAATAACGGAGAATCTTGAAAATGGTGAGAGGAATAACCTTTTATTATGAATGGGAAGTCATGTTTAC
>JAFPYQ010000429.1 GCA_017394475.1 Oscillospiraceae bacterium
AAATCTAAAACCGCCATCTCGAATATTATGTTTGAATGTCTTATGGAGCCTCATATGATTTTGAGGGTTATTTTTGAAAATTGATTTCCGTGGGGGTTTCCCCGCCCCTCTTGACATTTCTGTATTTTTGTGGTATAATCAACAAATGTGTTTGTGGTGCATTCATGACTATAAATGTTAGTGATATTTTTGAGAATGTAGGCGAATATCCGTACAAGGCAGAGATCTCCCTTGAAGAGCTGAAAGGCCTGAAAGGCTTTGAGTTCATATCTCCCATCTCGCTGGATATACTGTTCCGGAACCGCGCAGGTATCGTAACACTGGAATATTCCGCCGAAAGCGAGCTCAGCGTAAAATGTGACCGTTGTCTCAAGCCCATCATCCGCAGGGAGAAAAAGAGCTTTGAGCACGTTATGGCACATTCTCTGGCCAACGGGGATGAGAATGACGATTATATCGTCGTTCCGGACTATGTTGCAGATATGACGGAGATAGCGCTCACGGATATACTGCTGGAATTCCCGTCAAAAATACTGTGCACCGATGACTGCAAGGGGCTGTGCCCCGTCTGCGGAACAGATCTCAATGAAACAGACTGCGGTCATACACACAGCGAAGACTGATGTCAGATACTATAAGGCCGCGGAAGCTGCGGCATAAGTAACTTTATGCGGTCTTATCTTACTTTATATAAAGGAGGTGCTACGAATGGCAGTACCAAAGAGAAAAACTTCCAAAGCAAGGCGTGACAAAAGACGCAGTGCTGTTTGGAAACTGAATGCTCCTGCATTGTCGAGATGCTCTCACTGCGGCGAGCTCGTTCCTCCCCATAAGGTTTGCAAGAATTGCGGATATTATAAGGGTGTAGAGGTTATCAGCAGCAAAGAGGCATAAGAATTACGGGCAGGAAAGCATATGTCTTTACTGCCCTGTTCTTTTAGAAATCATATCATATCAAAAACCAAGAAATAAACATATAAAAAGGTATATCTCAGATGAAAGAAATCATAATGCTTTTCGGGTAAATACCCGTGTGAAAAATAAATGTCTGTTATCATAAATTCGGTGAAAAAAGGCAGTCCCGCGGATATACACGGTATATGTACGGGCGATGAGCTTATCGCCGTGAACAACCATCCCATAAGAGATGTTCTCGACTACATGTACTACTGCGCCGAGAACAGCCTTTCCGTGGCATACAGGCACGAGGGCAGGATATATATAAAACGCATCCATAAGAGCGAGTTCGATGACTTAGGCCTTGAATTCGAGACCTTTCTTATGGATAAAAAACAGCACTGTAAGAACAAGTGCGTCTTCTGCTTTATAGATCAGCTCCCGAAGGGTATGCGCGATACCCTTTATTTCAAGGATGATGATGCCCGTCTTTCCTTTCTTCAGGGCAATTATATAACGCTCACCAATCTCACCGATGATGATGTGCAGCGTATAATAGACATGCGCCTGAATGTAAACGTTTCCGTCCACACCACCAATCCGGAGCTGAGAGTGAAGATGATGAAAAATCCTCACTCCGGGGAGGATCTGCGCTTTCTGTGGAAAATGGCAGAGGCAGGGATAATGATAAATGCCCAGATAGTCCTCTGTCCCGATCTCAATGACGGGGATGAGCTGCGCAGGACCCTTTCCGATCTGGGCTCACTTATGCCCTCCATATCAAGCGTGGCAGTAGTCCCGCTGGGCGTTACAAAATTCCGTGAAGGGCTCTATCCGCTGCGGCAGTTTGAAAAGGAAGATGCCATTTCCGCCATAGAGATAATCGAGGGCTTTCAGAAGGAATTCCTTGAAAAATACGGCACAAGGCTCGTGTTCCCGTCGGATGAGTTCTATCTGAAAGCAGGTCTCCCCATGCCTCCGGAGGAGTTCTATGAGGGGTATCCTCAGTATGAGAACGGAGTGGGGATGCTGCGCTCCATCGAGGACGAGTTTTTCTCCGCCCTTGACGGCACTGCGGTAAAAAGGCATAAAACAAGGGTCGTATCCATTGCAACAGGGGTCTCCGCCTATGACCATATCGCAAAGTTCGCACAGGCGGCAAATGAACGCTTCCCCTATATACACTGCAATGTTTTCAGGATAATAAACGAATTTTTCGGTGAGACCATCACCGTGACAGGGCTCCTGACAGCTCAGGATATAATAAAGCAGCTAAGGGGGAAAAGGCTGGGCACGGAGCTGCTCCTCTCCTCCTCCATGATAAAGAAGGACAGTGACCTGTTCCTTGATGATATGCACATTTCCGACGTGGAGCGGGAACTGGATATAAAAGTGCGCCTTGTGGAGAACGACGGCAAGGCACTTCTTGATGCAATACTAAAAAGTGACAAGTGAGATAATATGAGTAAACCTATATGCGCCATAGTGGGCAGACCCAACACGGGCAAGAGCTCGCTTTTCAACAGACTTACGGGAAAGCGTCTTTCCATAGTGGAAGACACACCGGGCGTTACCCGTGACCGCATCTATTCCGAGTGCGAATGGTGCGGAAAAGAGTTCATGCTCGTCGATACGGGCGGCATCGAACCCCGCTCGGATGATATAATACTCGCACAGATGAGAAGACAGGCTCAGATCGCCATAGACAAGGCGGATGTCATCGTCCTGCTCACCGATATAAAGTGCGGCGTCACCGCCAATGACAGCGATGTTGCGGCTATGCTCCAGAGATCGGGCAAGCCTGTCATCCTCGCTGTGAACAAGTGCGACAGAGTGGGTGAGCCTGCTCCGGAATTCTATGAGTTCTACAACCTGGGACTGGGGGACCCCATAGCTGTTTCTGCAGAGCATGGCTATGGCACCGGCGACCTGCTGGATGAGGTGATAAAGTATCTCCCCGATGAGCATGAGGAACCGGCGGGCGAAGATACCATCAGAGTGGCTGTCATAGGCAAGCCCAACTCCGGCAAATCCTCCCTCATAAACTTCATTTCGGGTGAGGAGCGCGCGATAGTTTCGGACATCGCGGGCACCACAAGGGATGCCACAGACAGCATAATAGAACGCGAGGACGGACGCTATGTGTTCGTTGACACCGCGGGCATACGAAAAAAGTCCAAGGTCACCGAAAAGATAGAGCATTACAGCGTCCTGCGTGCATATATGGCCATAGACGGTGCGGATGTGGCTGTCATCATGATAGACGGCACCGAGGGCTTTACCGAGCAGGATTCCAAGATAGCGGGCTATGCCCATGAAAAGGGCAAGGCCTGCATAGTGGCTGTCAACAAGTGGGATATAGTGGACAAGAACACCCACACCATGGATGAATACAAAAAGCGCCTTGAAGAGGATTTCTCCTTCATGTCCTATGTGCCCTTCATATTCATTTCCGCAAAGACCGGGCAGAGAGTGGACAAGCTCTTTGAGATGATAAAGAGCGTATACTCCCAGAACTGCATGCGCATCACCACAGGTATGCTCAACGATGTTCTTGCATACGCCACCGCAAGAGTACAGCCCCCTTCGGACAAGGGGCGCAGGCTCAAGATATACTACATCACACAGGCGTCCACAAAGCCGCCTACGTTCGTGGTGTTCGTGAACCGTGCGGACCTGTTCCACTTCTCCTATCAGAGATATATAGAAAATCAGATACGGCAGACCTTCGGACTCACCGGGACACCTGTCCGTTTCATAACCCGCGAAAGGGATAAAAAGGACGTTAAATAATGCTTATCCTGTCACTTATTCTGAGCGCTGTCATTTCCTATCTCCTTGGCAGCCTCAATTCCGCCATAATCGTTGTAAGGCTCCTCAAGCATGAGGATATAAGGGAACACGGCAGCAAGAACGCAGGACTTACCAATACCCTGCGCTGCTTCGGAAAGGTGCCTGCACTGTTCACCCTTATAGGCGATCTTTCAAAGGGCATTGTGGCAGTTCTCCTTTCGCAGCTCATAGTAAAGCTGCTGGCGGGCGAGGGTGCCATAGACCTGCAGCTGGTGGGCTATATCGCAGGCGTGTTCGCCATATTCGGGCACATCTTCCCCATATACTACGGTTTCAAGGGCGGCAAGGGCGTTCTTGTGGCAGCATCCATACTCATAGTGATAGACCCCCTGACCTTCGCCATAGTGATACCATTTTTCATACTGGTATGTGCGATAACAAGATATGTTTCGGTGGGCTCTATAAGCTCTGCTGTGGCATACCCCATCATCACATTCTGCATAAACCATTTTGTACGCCACGCTCCCATGGAGCATTGTATATGGTATACCATCTGCACCGCCTGCACAGGCGCACTGCTCATCTATATGCACAGAGCCAACATAAAAAGGCTGGCAGAAGGCAACGAGAACAAGCTCAGCTTCGGGAAGAAAAAAGAAGCTGAATGAACAAACAGATCATGACATCCGGTACAGCCCGATAAACAACAGAGCTTTTACAGTTGACAGCAAGATAAAATCAAGACATACAGCAACATACTTAAAACAAAGCGGAGTACCGTTCAGATCAAGATAGGTGGATATATGGCAAAGATAACTGTTCTGGGCTCGGGGGCATTCGGCCTCGCCCTTGCAATAACCGCAAATTCCAACGGCCACGATGTTACGGTGTGGTCGGCATTTGAAAGCGAGATAAATGATATAAAGCGTGATGGAGAGAACAAGGCAAAGCTCCCCGGCGTGCATATAAGCGAAAAGATCGCCCTTACAACTGATATTTCCAGCGCAAAGGGTGCCGATCTCGTCATATTCGGCATACCCGTCAATTTCCTGAGGAATGTTGCAAAGCAGGCAGCGCCCTTTATAGATGAAAAGACCGTCATCGTAAACACGGGCAAGGGGCTCGAGGCAGGTTCCCTGCTCAGGATGAGCGAGCTGCTCAAAGAGGAGCTGGGGCGCAGCGTCGTGGTGCTCACAGGGCCTTCCCATGCCGAGGAAGTGGCGATAGGCATGCCCACCACCGTTGCTGTGGCAGCGGAAAATATGAATGAAGCCGAATATGTTCAGGAACTGCTTTCGAGCAGCACCCTGCGCATATATCTCAATGATGATGTCATAGGCTGCGAGATAGGCGGCGCTATGAAGAACATAATCGCCCTGTGCGCAGGTATCCTGGACGGCATGGGCTTCGGTGACAACACCAAGGCTGCCCTTATGACAAGGGGCATCTGGGAGATATCCCGCTTAGGACTGGCTCTGGGCGGAAAGGCAGAGACCTTTGCAGGGCTCACAGGCATAGGCGACCTTATCGTCACCTGTACGAGTGTCCATTCCAGGAACCACCGTGCGGGAGAACTCATCGGAAAGGGATTTACTCCCGAAGAGGCTGTAAAGAAGGTAGGCACGGTGGAGGGCTACTTCTGCGCAAAGGCAGCCTATGAGATGTCACAGAAATACAATGTATCCATGCCTATAACCGAGCAGTGCTACAGGGTACTGTATGAGGGCTACGACCCCCACGTTGCCCTGCGCTCCCTTATGGACAGACCCAACAAGAGCGAGAACGAATCCGAAGTGTTCAAGGTGTGAGACGACCGCAGCCCTTCACGGGAAGTGACTTATCATGAGCGTTCCAAAAGAGTTTAAAGTGCCGTGGCAGGATATTTCAAAATATCCCGCAGGTGTTGAGAAAAAGGCGCGTGAAGCTATACGGGCGCGGAATATACAGCTGTTGCTCATATATCTGTTTGTGGTTTTTGTTATGAGCCTTCCCGCACTTATGATACCGACATGGTGGGGCGAATTGCTCTGGATCCTGTTCTTTGTTGCCGTATTCGGCATTGCATTTTATTTTGACTGTGTAAAGATATCACAGGACGGTCTCAAAGTATATAAAGACAAAGTTTTTTACTACAACAAATCGGAAATAGTATACAGAGGGCGCACTTTTCCCCATGTTATCACAGAAAAAGGCATAAAAGCGGTCATAATGGACGAAGCAGTATTTGAAAAAGGCGAAACTGTCTACTGCATAAACCTCGGCAGAGGGCGTGATCCCGTATTCGGCATAAGCTGGACTGAGGAAGAAGACGATGTGCAGGAAGAATTTCCCGATATATGATCTCTTGAAATGGGATGAATGATTATGCCCGAACGGAAAAACGAGAATATAATGCGGAAACTCTTCCGATAAACTGTACTGTGTATAGCAGATAGAGAATAACAGATAAGAACAATAGGAATCCGGGGTGAACATCAATGGCCGGATGGCGAA
>JAFPYQ010000430.1 GCA_017394475.1 Oscillospiraceae bacterium
TCCAATGCAGGCTCCAATGACAAGACCGCATCTGTGGGCTTTAACAAGACCGAGGGTGAGGTCTCAAAGGAAAAGGCTATGAAGGCACTGTCCCAGCTGCTCCGACCCGAATTCCTGGGCAGAGTGGATGAGGTAGTGGTATTCAAGCCCCTCACACAGGAAAACTATGTGGATATCGCAGGGCTCATGCTTGAAGAGATGCGCGATCCCCTTTCGGAAAAGGGCATCAAGTTCAACTACACTCATGCTGCCCTTGAAACGATAGCTAAGAAGTCCTACGGCGGAAAGTTCGGCGGCAGGGATATCCGCACCACTATCCGCAACAACATAGAGGACAAGCTGGCTGATATACTCATTGAAGCAGGAGAGGCAGGAATAGCCACCCTTTCCGTTGATTCCGAGAATGATGAGCTCATCATAGACCACAGCTGATAACAGCTGTGCAAAACAAAACAACAACGGCATACCGGCGGGTGTACACCGCCCGCTGTGTCTGCCATTATCTGCCCGTAGCTCAATAGGATAGAGTGACAGACTCCGACTCTGTAGGCTGCTGGTTCGATTCCAGTCGGGCAGGCCAGAATATCCCTTTATTACTGCCGTTCCGTGAGTTTCACGGGGCGGCAGTTTAACACTCTCCCCCGCTTATATACATCATCATGATATGGACCGCTCCCATATCTTTGTAAAACAACAAGGCATCTGCATATACTATGGTATCTGCAGATGCCTTTTTTAAATATCATGTGATCGATCCGACTGACGGACTTATCTTGCGTTCATGGTCTGTTATTCTTCATTTTCCTCAGCATTTTGTTATGATACATTGCTTCATCCGCCTCAAAAATTAGGCTGTCAAGCTGTATATCTCTGCTGTACGGTCTCGAGGCAAAGCCGATGCTCGCTGTTACTGTATAGCTTTTTTTGCTGTTTTCCGTGAACTTTGCGATAGTGTTGTAAAACAGTTCTTTTTTCTGTTCAAAAATACTATCATCATATTTTCCGATGCCGATGACATAGAATTCATCACCGCCCGCACGAACGCATAACTCATGATTCCCGGTCATGGAAGCAGCGGCCTTGCTGACAACATTGATACCGAAATCTCCCTCGAGATGACCGAAGGTGTCATTGATGTATTTCAGCCCATCCATGTCGATCACGCTTACAAATACCTTGTCATCCGTTGTTGCATCATTACAGAGTTTTTCAAACTCGCTGTACATACCTCTGCGGTTGAGCAGGCCTGTCATTTTATCATGGTATGACATATTGACGAACTGATATTTGGAGCGCACCATTTCAAGGGCATTATTTGCAAATCTAAGCCAGTTGCGGTAGACAAGATTGATCTTCTCTTTTTCCGAAAGTGCTCTTTGCAGCACACAATAGCCAAGGGTGTTATCGCCGAAATGCATGGGAGAAAAATAATAGACATAGGGAGCATCATGGTCGTCAAACATTCCGGGCAGCATTTCGGATGTGTTGAATGTCACTGCTTCGGAGTCAGAGCGCAGATCATCAGTGCCGTCCTTTGATCTGCAGATCACAAGCTTCATTTTGTCGGGATAGCCCTTATCCGTCTTTGCATCCATATCGAGCCAGTCCTCACGCAGACAGAGATACACATTCTCATAGGGTGCCAGGATATAGATGCTGTAGTAAAGATTGCCTATACATTCATCGGGGGTCTGGGATGCAGTCAGTTTTTCGGGGATATAGCTCTCCATCAGCAGTCCTATGTCAATGTGACCCTTGTACAGATCGGTAGCATAGTTTTTGGAGAAGAAATGCATCGAAGCCCTGATCAGTTCCATAGTCCTGTCAATGTCAGGCTCACAGCCGCAGCTTCTTCCCAGCCGCATCATATTTGAAAGATCGGGCACAAAGGGAATTATCTCCCCGGATGGCTCAATTATGGCTCTCACCTTATCCACCGCATCAGCAGCCGCCTTTGCGAAGTTGGATTCCATTGTCGTCAGGGATATTTTATTGAGCAAAGCCTCCTGCGTAGCCTCAAATCCCATCACACGGATATCTTCCGGTACCTTTATGCCATGTGATGTCAGTTCTTCGATAAGTCCCAGTGCCATATGGTCACTGGCTGCTATCACGACCTCAGGTCTTGATATCTTTCCCGAGATCATGTCCTCTGCAAGCTTCTTTCCGCTTGTATACCAGAAATCGCCGTAGACGATATGCTCATCCTTTACAGTAATGTTCAGCTTCGCCAATTCATCGAGCATGACAGAAAGTCTGGCCATAGCTTCCGAATTATCCTTTTGTCCGGTAAGTATGCATATATCCCTGCATCCGTGCACATTCACCGCATGACGGCAAAGCTCACGGAACATCACTTCATTATCGCTCTCCACCATCGTAACGCCCCTCAACGGTATGCCTATAGCCACCAGGGGTGCATCTGTCTGCTCCTTAATCCTGGAGCAGATACTGTCCGCAAGCTCGGTCTTGTTTTCAAGCACAAGGCTTATATCGTCTATTATCACACCATCAAAACGGGTGAAATCAGGCAGATCATATATATTCAGCTCTCCTGCAGCGTAATCCTTCATATAGAAATCAGGTGTTATCATAGAAGAAAACACTGCCACATTATACCCATATTTTTCACATTGCGCGAATATACCCGATGCGACTCTCTGTGCATGTATCGCTTCAGGCACAGCCGTTATAAAACAGATGGTTTTACGTTTTGCCATAATATCGTCCTTTCCCGATGATGAAAACTTCAATACCTCAAACAAAATGTTCCAAACATCCTGTCATTCATAAACTCGGGATCATGCAGTATAAGACCATTATACACAAAAAAAGACAAAAAGTCAACTTATTGGCGGAATGTACGCACTAAGAGCATACATTTATATAGATAAGCATTTCGTGCTGTATACATTTGCGGCTCGGTGACTTTAAGAAAGATCAATGTGAAAGTTTTGTGAAAAGTGAAAAATCTCCGCGGTCAGAATTGTATTTTATTACAGAAGGTCATACGAAGTTCAGAACTGCAGTCACGGACAAATTGTTTTTGATGAAAGGATACTATCATGAAAAAATATATACCACTGCTTATAGCAGCAGCCATATTCGCAGGATGCTCCAACACCGTTCCCGCCGCACAGCCCGAAGTATTCGCCGAGTCTGTGGATACATTTGAGTCTACACGGGAAATGACAAGCACCGCTCCATCCGATGCACAGGAGACAGAGTCCTCCGAGACCTCTGTGTCCGAAAAAGGAACAATGACCGGACCCGCGATCACTGATAACAACGCTGCAGGTGCGAATGATACGGAGCAGCGTGATGATGAGGATCCCTTGGAAAA